>WQSN01000009.1 GCA_009787835.1 Treponema sp. | reverse complement strand
GCGAATTAATAGAGTATAATGATACAAGAGAGATTTTTACTAATCCAAAAGATACGCGAACCGAAAATTATATTTCCGGAAGGTTCGGTTAAGGGAGAGAACAATGGTTACACGAAACTTTTTTTCCGAAGAGTTGAGCCGTCTCAGGCAGGATATTCTTGCGATGGCGGCAAAAGTGGAAGAGAATCTCGCCAAGGCGCTTACGGCTCTTCGTGCCTGTGATGCTGAACTTGCGAAAGAAGTCCGAGCAAGTGACGCAGATGTAGACGCTCTTCAGACAAAGATAGAAGATCACGCCGCGATTATTTTGGCTACGCAGCAGCCTGTCGCGCGCGATCTCCGCGAGATGGTAACAATTTTTAAACTAACCAGCAGTATTGAAAGGATTGGGGATTACGCTGTGCATCTCGCGAAGGCCGCGAAAAAACTTACTAAGGCTGGGGTTTCGCCGTTCAGGGCGCAGGAACATCTGGAAAAAATGGCGGAAACAGGACAGATAATGCTTCGCACAGCCATTTCCGCCTACCTGGAGCAGAATGCAGAAAAGGCGCGGGAAGCGGCTGCGATGGACAGTATAATTAACTCTGAATACAAAATAATTACCGGTGATATTTTAAAGCTGATGAAAAAAAAATCAAGCCTTGTTAAAAGCGCGCATAACATTCTTCAATCTTCAAATCAAATTGAACGCCTTGGCGATCACATAACAAATATCTGTGAAGCCGTTATTTATATGGTCGAAGGCAGGCACGAGGAGCTGAATGAGTAAAGAAGTAATTCTGATAATTGAAGATGATCCTGAAATTCAGGAATTGCTGTCTCATTCAATGTCGAAGGAAGGCTGGAAACTTTTACAGGCAAGAACCGGAGAAGACGGATTAAAATTTTTAAAACATCAAATCGTAGATTGTATACTATTGGACATTATGCTGCCGGGAATGGACGGATTAAAAGTTTTAAAAAAATTAAAGGAAATTGATACATGCCGTAATGTCCCTGTGATTATGACAACAGCCAAAGGCGAAGAAGCCGATATTATTACCGGTCTTGAACTGGGTGCGGATGACTATGTTGTAAAACCGTACAGCCCAAAAGTGTTAATCGCAAGAATTAGGGCAGCCTTAAGGAGGCGGGAAGAAAGCGCCAAAAATGAAAACGCGTCTTTCTGGCAGCAGGGAGAACTAAAACTTGACGCTTCCCGTCATATCGCGTACCACGGCGGCAAGCAGCTAGATCTCTTCGCCACGGAATTTGAGCTGCTTAAACATTTTCTGTCCAATCCTGAAACTGTATTTTCGCGTAACCAGATAATCGGCGCGATTCACGGACCAGATTACCCTGTGACAGACCGTTCTGTGGATGTGCAGATACTGGGTCTTCGCAAGAAACTGGGAAAAGCCGGAGACATGATCGAAACAATCCGCGGCGTTGGATACAGGTTGAGGGTTGAAGAATAATTATGATGATTTTACTAGTAAGGGAGACATTGTGACTGTATTCAGGAAGAGTTTGATTACTTTGGGATTAGCGGCATTGGGTTTTTATGCGGCGGTTGTTGTATCGGTGCTTGTGTTTATGAACTCGCTATACTATGAAATAAACATGAAGGGGCTTGGCGATACCGCCAAAACGCTTATGACCGTATACGGAAAGGATCGCCTGACAGAAATATTTGCAGCTAACGATAATGGAGTTCATATTTCCCTGCCGTTGGGCGCTGATGAAATTTACCGCCTTACATTGATTGATGCATCAGGCAATGTATTGTGGGATTCCCATGTTACAGACAGGATTGTTAATCATATTGACCGCGAAGAAGTTATAGCCGCGCTGGAAGGAAGAGAAGGCAGTTCGCGGCGGGAATCTCTGACTACGGGAATAAGGCACATTTACCATGCGCTGCCGGTGTTTGACAGCGGCGGCAATCCAATCGGCGTATTCAGGCTTTCTGCCGCGGTTCCGGGATTTGGAGCGCGCGTTTCCCCTGTCATGGTTCCGTTTTTAATTTTTTCATGTCTTTTTATCATCGCCGCCTTTTACGCGATATTTATTTTTTCCAGATCGCTGTCTGTTTCATTTAACAGACTTGTAAAAATTGTTCAGGATAGCGCCCCGCTTTTGTCAGACCCAGAATCCGCGGGACAGACAGAACCGGAATTTTACAGCCTTGAAAGAACATTAAAAGCAATGGCGGCGGAACTTAATTGCCGCGTTGATCAGGCAAGGGCGCAGAGCCGCCGTCTTGAAACAATTCTTAACGGAATGACAGAGGCTGTATTCGCCATGGATTCCGGTCTTAAACTGCATCTTGTAAACCGCAGGGCAAGGGAGCTTTTTAATCTTGAAAACCGCGATATTAACTCCATGTCCTTGCTGGAGGCAACCCGTTCCGCAGAATTGACGGAAGCCGCAAAAAAAGCGCTTTTAAGCGGAGAGCCTCTGGAGACGGATCTGACATTTCACATCGGTATTGCCGCCACCGCTCAGCGAATGTCAGCTAACGATAGTTCCAGATCCGCGCAGCAGTTTCAGATATTTGCCGCGCCCCTCGCGTCTGACAGCGCGCAGCGCGGAGATACTGGGCAAACAGGCGCAAATAACTCTTACAGCGGCGTTGTTATTGTTCTGCAGGAGATTACAAGGCTTGTTAAACTTGAAAGAGTACGCAGGGATTTTGTCGCCAATGTGTCGCATGAACTGCGGACTCCCATTCAGCTTATCAAGGGTTTTACAGAAACATTGCTTGAACTTCAGCCGGGTCAATCTTCGATGAGTGAAGATTCCCATCCTGATGATGACAGCGAAAATAAAAATCAGATAACTCATTTTCTGGAAATTATCCGCAGGAATGCCAGCACAATGGAAAACCTGACCAACGATTTACTGATACTCGCGGATCTGGAAAATGGTTTAGGTAACGCACGTGACATGGAAGAGGAAAATATTGCGTTTCTTTTAAATGAAGCGGTAACTTCCACAGAACCGCAGGCAAAAAGAAAACAGATTGAAGTTATTGTAAATTGCTCTGAGGATTTAAAAGCAAATCTTTACGGTTCGTTTATCATTCAGGCATTGATCAATTTGATAGACAATGGCATTAAATATTCACAGCCAGGTTCCAAAATAAAGGTCAGCGCCTGCCTGGAAGATGATGAACTGATACTACAGGTAAAAGACAAGGGGATAGGAATTCCGGCAGAACATATTGAAAGAATTTTTGAAAGATTTTATAGAGTCGACAAGGCCAGAAAGCGGACAGGAGGTACCGGGCTTGGGCTTTCCATTGTCCGGCACATTGCATTGATTCACAATGGAATAGCCGAAGCGGAAAGCCACGCCGGAGAAGGCTCAGTATTCAGAATTAGAATTCCCCATAAAGATCATCTTCAGTGACAATATTGAGTAATCCTACTCTAAACACCAGTGTTGCGTAGGGCGGGATAACCTGCTGGATACCGGCTTCACCGTAAGCGAGGTATGAAGGAATATAGAAAATATATGTGCTTCCCACGCCCATTAGCTGCAATGCTTCTGCCCATCCGGGAATTACCCTGTCCAGAGGAATGTACGCGCCGCCATCTTCATAGGAACTGTCAAATACCGTACCGTTCAGAAAAGCGCCTTCATACATTACAAACACTATTGAATCCGGTCCTGGTTTTTCTCCGTCTGTTTCAACAATAATGTCATACTGTAAGCCGCTTGATGTTGTATATATTCCGGGTCTTGCGCCGTTCATCGCAAGAAACTCTTCTTCTACCTGCCGGTTTTGCGCGGCTATTTTATCGGCGGCAGCCTGAAGCGCGGTTTCAACAATATCTACCGCTTCCATTTCGCTGAACTGGGATTCAAAATCTCCAAACCCCGCTTTAAAACCTTCGGCAAAAGCGTCGTAATCCAGGTCCAAACCGCTAGGCTGCAGGTTCTTTCCCATAAGCATTCCGGCCGCATAACTTACGCGTGCTTTTTCTTCCGCTTTTCTGAAATCTTCCTGTATTGCCCTTGCGTGTAAAGACAGTACCGGCACAATTAAGCAAATTAAAGCAATTAGTTTCTTCATAATTTTTCCCCTTAATTATAGTATATCAAGAAGTTCAACTTCAAAAATCAATACTGAATAGGCGGGAATTGGACCCGCGGCTCTTGAGCCGTAACCAAGTTCATACGGGATAAATAACCTGTATTTGCTGCCTATGCTCATCAGTTGTAAACCTTCTGTCCACCCCGGAATTACTCCGTTAAGGGGAAATTCAACAGGTTCTCCCCAATTATAGGAACTGTCAAAAATCGTTCCGTCAATCAGGCGGCCTTCATAATGCACCCTTACAATATCAACCTCTGAAGGTTTCCTTCCGTTTGCTTGCGAGATCACTTCGTACTGTAAACCGCTGGAAGTTATTTCGATACCCGGTTTTTTGCTGTTTTCAGCGAGGAATTCCACGCCTTCCTGAATTACTTCCGCTCCTGCCTGCATTGACAGCGCCTCCTGTTGTTCCATCATGGCATAAAACGCGGCCTGAATAATTTCTACAGCTTCATATTCGCTGAACCGGGTTTCTCTTCCGGACATTATGTCCCTGATTCCCTGAAAAAATTCATCCAGGTTTGGAACAATGCTGTCTGCCGCGAGACTTGCGCCGATGTTCATGCCAAACGCGTAGGACGCGTCCTTGTCCAAATTTTCTCCTTCCAATGGACTGGAAGAAACTTTGCCGCTGTTTTGGCTGCAACCTGTAAGCGCGGCGGCGGCGAAAACAGCCAAAATAAGCCAAAATTTATACTTCATAGTAAAAACATAACATAAAACAGAGGGCAGTGTATATAGTCATTATAATGANCGAACCCCGCCGCAGAGCAGCGGGGTATCGTTCGTTCTCCCGTGGAATTGCATTCGGGGTTTAATACCTTAAGAACGCCCCAGAGGGGCGGGGTATTAAACCCCTCAGCACGAATAAAAAACAATTACATTAACGGAGCGAATATGCGCAGTATATCGGGAATAATCCGCTGAAAAACGTTACGTGCACATTGTTCGGGAGTTACTTCACTGGAGACAGGCAGCGTGCGCAAAAAATCTTTTTTGATTGCCGCTATCGTATCGCTTGTGTAAATTAACACGCCGCATTCAAAGTGGAGGTACAGGCTGCGGAAATCCAGATTGGTTGTTCCCACGGTGGCTATTTTATCATCAGAAACAAATGTTTTGCCGTGATTAAAGCCGGATGTGTATTCATAAACCTTTACGCCTGCCTGAATGAGCCTGCGGTAATATGAACGGGAAGTGATTGCCACAATCCGCTTGTCCCATCTGTGCGGGGTGATAATGCGCACATCCACTCCGCTCTTCGCGGCAAGCATCAGGGCGGATAAAAGATTGTCATCTACAATCAGATAGGGCGTATTGATATAAATGTATTTCTTCGCCTGATTGATAATCTGAATGTATACATGCTCTCCCACATTCTCGCTGTCGATTGGGCTGTCAGCGTATGGCTGCACAAACCCCCATGATTCATAACCGTTGGCTACGCCTTCTGTAGCATGATTAATTGCGCCATCTTTCCATGGATAGAAAGAAACATAATTATCTTTCTTTTTGCCGCTTATGTTCCACATTTGCAGGAATATAAGCGTAAGCGACCATGCGCCGTCTCCTTCTATCATAATGGCCGAATCCTTCCAGTGGCCGAAACGCTCTACAATGTTGATATACTCGTCCGCGAGATTCAGGCCGCCCGTGAATGCGACCTTTCCGTCTATCGAAATAATTTTACGGTGATCGCGGTTGTTCTGCAGCGATGACACAATAGGCCGGAACGGGTTAAAAATAAAGCTTTTAATTCCTTTTTGCGATAATTTCTTCGGGTAATCCGGCGGCAGGGTTAAAAAACATCCAAGATCATCATATATTATCCTGACATCAAGCCCCGCGGCGGCTTTTTTTTCCAGTATGTCAATTATGGAGTTAAGCATGTGCCCTTCCTTCAGTATAAAAAATTCCATAAAAATATATTTCTCGGCCTTTTCCAGTTCTTCAAGCGCCCTGTGAAAAAAAGTCTCTCCTGAATCCAGGTACTCCTGTCTTGTATTTGCGTAAACTGGAAACCCCGCGTACTCCTGTAAATACTGCGCGTTTGTTCTGAATTCAGGATAAACCTCAATTAATTCCGCAAGCCTGTTTCCCGAAAGAAAAAAAGCTTCATGGCTGTCCTGTATATTGCGATCCAGGGATTCCCTTAATTTTTTGGGACTTGACCAAAAATAAAACAGAATGTACAGAATGCCGCCGAATAAAGGGAAAAGCAGAATTATGAAAATCCATGTCAGCTTATAACCCGCTTTTTCATACTTGTTCAGCACATGAATGCAGACAATTACGCTTAAAAAATTTAAAAACGCTATTGAAAATTTTATGTATCTTCCGGCGCCTACCACAAGGAAAAAGAACAGGGCAATCTGGAGAAGAATTGTAAAAATTATAAATCCCCTTCTTCTGAAGAGGAATTTTATCCACTTGTTTTTGTTATTTATCATTTCATATATTATAACACAACGGTCTTTTAATTCTCAAATGCCATAAACTTTTTACGCCGGCCAAACACCGGCTCCCTGCCTGAGCAGTTTTATTTCATCGCCGCACATATCTAAAATTGTTGAAAAAATTCTTTCGCGTTCTTCGCCGCTGTCAAGAATCAAATCCAGGCTGTTAATGTTTTCCAGTTCCCATCCGCATTCAAAAAGTTCCTCTTCAGGTATGGGCGGCAGTTCGGTATCTGTATGTTCATGTTCTGTCCAGCCGCTTTCCATTCCTGCCATGCTTCTTTTCGCTGTAATTGAATAAAGGGGAGATCTGATTGTTTCAATCAGGCGGATTGGAACAGGATAATCGGGAATTCGCACTCCGACTTCATGGCGGCGGATATCAAGATTTTTTTCTGTTCCCGAAAACGTTTTCAAAATAAAAACATACGGTCCCGGCGAAAGGCGGTTTATTATACGGAAGCGGTTGTTGTTAATATTGCAGAATTCACTGAACTGGGAAATGCTTGAACATAACATGGTAAAGTGACGCTCGTCCCTTTCACCGGAAATATGTCTTAACTTTTTAATGGCGGCCTGGGATTTAATGGAGCAGACGATACTCCAGCTTGTATCCGTAGGGAGGGCGACTAACGCGCTGTTTTCCAGCATTTGCGCCGCGCGCGTCAGGATTCTGTCATCAATATTGGACGGGACTATGTATTCAATCACGGAAATCTCATTGCACCCAGGTTAGCCTGTCAGGTCCGGATTCAGATAGAAATATTTTTTTATAACGCCCAGAATGATCAACCGGCGGGTTTTCCGGACAATAAACGCTCATAAAAAACCAGATGACATCGGCCATGTTCGCGCTGGAATCGGATGGCGCGTAACGGTACCAGATTTCATTATCTTCAAGAATTTTTCTGGTTTTTAAGTCGCCGCAGAGTTCCGGATCTGTAAGACGGCGCAGTTCGCTTCTCAACCCGCCGTAATGGGTTTGCCCTACATTGAACATCCGCAGGCGTTTGGTTTCATCCATCCAGTATATTTCATAGATTCCTGCGATTGAGGGAACTTTCGCGTTAATTTCACGCCTGTCGGCGACCGCAAGGGGAGACCATATAACAGAATAGTAAATATCGCCGTTTTTTTCCCTGGCGTTTATGCCGAATTCCATAGCTAAATATACCGGAATCTAATTACATTTTCTATACATTGAAAAGGGAAAATGTATAAAAAATAATACAGTACAGTTTTAAAATAAATTATTTTTCATTATATATTTTTAGCTAATTCCTTATGTGATAAGGAGTTACGAATATTATATAAAAACATGGCAAAACTTGGCATGAAATTTGCTATATAACACATGTCTATATTGAGATGGAGCAGTTGGAACAGCTTTTCCTGTTACCGAGAACCAGCGGTTCAAAAGCGCCGGAAAAGCCATAAATATTTGTTGTTTATTTTACGGAGGTAAATATGCAGAAAAAAGCGACCATGCCCGATGATAACCTGCTTGAAACATATTTTAAGCAGATAAAAGTTTATCCTCTTTTAACTTTTGAAGAAGAACTGGCTCTGTCTGAACAGATACATAATGGAAACAAGGAAGCTCTTCATAAACTTATAAATTCAAATTTACGGCTTGTCGTAAAGATAGCGGGAGTATTTAACAAGTATGACATTCCAATCCTGGACATCATTCAGGAAGGGAATATGGGACTGATTCACGCAGCGGAAAAATTCGATTACCGTAAAAATGTGCGGTTTTGCACTTACGCAAGCTGGTGGATACGGCAGTTTATAATGCGTTATATTTCCAGCAAAAACAGAATTGTCCGTTTGCCGATTCGCAAAGAGGAAATGCTCCATAAAATTCAGCGCACATATCATGTCCTTTCCCAGACATTGATGCATCAGCCGCTTAACTCCGATATCGCAAAAGAGCTTGGCATTCCAGTCCGCGATGTTGACAATATTATTAACATGGCGGCGGGTTTTCTTTCTTTTGATCAGAAAGCAGGCGAAGATGAATCGGCAAACACAGTGGATGTTGAAGACTATACATATAATCCCGAGCGAAACATGATGAAACAAAATTCACACGACGGCACATTGCGTATTCTGAACAAACTGAAGGATAAGGAAAAACACATTCTGATTTACCGTTATCAATTGAACGGATGCGAACGCCGCACATTGCGCGAAATAGGAGATAAATTTGATATTTCTCCTGAAACTGTCCGTCAGATTGAAATGCGGGCGCTGCGAAAAATACGCCATCATGCTGATGAACTGCGCGAATGCGTTTATGTGGAAGCTATTTAGGTTTTTACCGTAAACAGCGGGGTATGTACCCGCGCCTTCCAATCAAATATACTTATTGAATGATAAACGAGAATGCGCTGGTCATTTATAAGAGTAAACCCGCTGTCGTAAAAGAAAAAACAGACGGAAAAATTACAATTTCTCTTTATGACGGAACGCAGGTTAAGGTCCGGGATAAGGATATTGAGATGATCCATCCGGGGCCTGTAAAAAGTTTTGATTCAATTGTATCCGCCTGTAAAATTACTGATGACTTTTCAAAAGCTGTCAGAGAAACATGGGAACTTCTGTTAGACGATGAAGATGCCTCTCATTCGCTGAAAGATTTAGCCGCTTTAATTTTTGATGAATACACACCCTCTTCCGCTTATGGAACATATTGTGTATTGCTGGACGGTCTTTATTTTTCAGGCGGCATATCCGAAATGATTCCGCGCAGCAAGGAAGAAGTATTGGCTGAAGAGGCAAAACGCATTGAAAAACAGCGTGATACAGATGAGCGTTCCGCGTTTCTGGCGTATCTGAAAAACTGCTGGAAGAAAGGCGCAGACAATAAAATACCTGCCGCGGATATAACAGGCATGAGGTTTATTCAGGATGTAGAAGCGCTTGCTTACGGTAAATCCGCGAAGAGCCGCACCATGAAAGAACTTGGCCTTGGCGAAACTCCCGAAGACGCTCATGCGCTGCTTTTAAAATCCGGTTTCTGGACCAGCGCGATTAATCCACATCCTTACCGTTTTGGTCTTTCGCTGGGCCGAGCTATTATCCGCCCTGATGTTCCCGCAGATGAAGAACGTCATGACCTTTGCCATCTTGCGGCATTTGCCATTGACAGTCCCTGGAGTTATGATCCCGATGACGCCGTCTCCATGGAGTTCGTGGAAAAGTCAGGGGGAGAACTTACGCGCGGAGGTTACGCGATTTTATATGTGCATGTCGCAGATCCCGCGTCTTCAATTTTTTTTGACAGTCCCGCGGAGAAGGAAGCGCGCGACAGGGGAGTGACTCTTTACATGCCGGGAAATACTGTAAGGATGTTAGCTGACGACGCATTGCCGCTTTTCGCGCTTGGGCTTTCAGAAAAATCATTGGCCTTGACTTTTAAAATGACTTTGGACAGGGATTTCGGGATAATTGAAACTGATATTTTCCCTTCGATTGTAAAAGTAAAACGTATAACTTATGAAGAAGCGGACAGGGAAATGGACGCCGGTACGCCCGACGCCGCTGTGTTACGCGATCTGATGGAACTGGCGCGCGGGATTTACGGCCGCAGATCCGCGCAGGGAGCGGTAAATATTGAACTGCCTGAAACGCGTATAACTGTTATAGACGGAATTGTAGACATGGAACCTGTTGCGCAGTACCGATCAAATACGCTTGTAAAAGAATGTATGATAATCGCAGGCGAAGGCGCCGGTCTTTGGGCGGCCGGAAAAGGACTGGCTTTTCCCTACATCAGCCAGGAAGTGGATATACAGGGAAGAATCCCGGACGGTCTTGCAGGCTCATGGCAGTTGCGCCGCTGCATGAGACCTCGCGTTCTTTCCGTAAAACCCGGACGCCATCAGGGGCTTGGCCTTGACACATACACGCAGGTAACAAGTCCTCTGCGCCGTTATACCGATCTTCTGGCTCATATGCAGATTCGCGCATTTCTTCGCGGCGGGAAACCTCTGGGAGCGGATGAAATTTCCGCGCGGCTTGGTTATTGTGAAGCGGCTTCCGCCGCAGCGGCGCAGGCTGAAAGGGCCACCGATAATCACTGGACAATGGTTTATTTATCAGGAAAAAAAGATTCTGTTTGGGACGCGGTCGCCCTGGAAAAAAAAGGAAACCGCTGGGCTGTGATAATTCCATCCCTCGCGCTTGAGACGCTGATTCCCTTGCAGAAAGATGTTGCGCCTAACGACTGTGTAAAATTAACGCTGAAGTCGGTAAATATTGCGAAGGGAGAGGCGGTATTTGTTCAGGTAATTTAATGAAATTTTATTAATTTAAATCTAAGGTTGCTGTTCCAAAAACGCGAACCTGCGGTTCGAAAGTTTTGGAACAGCCTCAATTTTATATCCAGTTTACCGTTATGGAGCCTGAGCTTGTTCTTATATTTACATTTTTCAGATTGCTTGCCGGAATTCCGCGGTCTTCGTTGATTACGCCCTGAAAGGAGTCTCTGTCAGTAAACGGCGATGACAGTTTATCGGAGAACGGAGTCCTAAGTCTTCCGCTTGATGTTTTTGATAAAAAGTTAAACGAAAGATTTGCCGGAACAGCAAGAACTACAGAGCCGCTTGATGTTTTTACTGTGACATTACCGTTTAAAACGCCCAAAAATACATTGCCGCTGTTTGATTCAACAGACGCGTTTTTTTCAATATTTTCGCATCTGATGGAGCCGCTTGCTGTATTTGCCGTTAATTCGCCGGATATTTGTTTTATTTCTATTCTGCCGCTTGATGAGCTCGCATTCACGTTACCGGTGACAGCGCCGACAATTATATTCCCGCTGCTTGTTTCAATGGATGTGTTTCCGTTCGCTCTTTCACACTTTATAACTCCGCTTGAAGCGGTAAAATTTATTGTATTTGCCGTAACGCTGTTAATCGAAATATCACCGCTTGAACTGCCGAAATTCATTGAGGCGGCCGTATATTCTTTTTCGCCTGTTATATCGCCGCTGGAAGATCTGATTGTAAAATTTTTATTTGATACCGGTATATATACTTCAATATGGGCTTTAAAATTATTTATTCCAATTGGACGCTGACCGGCTTCGATGACCAGATCTTTTCCGGAATTGGCAATTTTCGCATAATAATCTTTTTTGTTTATATTCATATATTCTTTAATAATAATTGAGTTTGAATCATTGTTAAGCAATGTTATTCGCTCTGAATTGTAGCGAATCAGTATTGAATCAATATTTTCAAGCCTTATTTCCTGAACATTTACAGGCTCGCCGGCTATTGAGCCTCCGCATGACGCCGATACTATAACTGCCAATATAAATAATGAGATTAATACGCTTCTTTTCATGTAATTTCCTTTTATATATTGTTAATATATATCAATAATTGTTATTTGTCAACATTTCGCCGGATTATTTATTATAATTAACTTATTCTTTGCGTGAACACAAAAATGTTATATAATACAAATATGTTAAACAAAAATATATTAAATTGGGCTCTTGTGGGAACAGGCGGAATAACCAATAAATTTATTATTGGGCTGAAAGCAACGGGAGGAAACCCTTATGCAGTTGTTTCACGCAGCCGGGAGAGCGCAAAGGATTTCGCTTTCAAAAACAACATAGAAAAAGCTTATGACGATTATGATCTCATGCTTAATGACAGTGATATAGACATTATATATATCGGAACGCCACATACAACTCATAAAGAACTGGCAGTCCGCGCGTTAAACGCGAAAAAGGCTGTGTTATGTGAAAAGCCATGCGCGATAAACGCCACGGAACTTAAAGAGATGATTGCGGCCGCGAAAGACAATAAAACTTTTTTTATGGAAGCCATGTGGACGCGGTACATTCCTCCTGTAAAAAAAGCCATACAGTGGCTTTATGAGAATCAAATAGGAGATGTAAAAATGGTACAGGCGAACTTTGGCTTTAATGCCGGTTATGGCCCTGAACACAGACTATTTAATTTAAATCTTGGAGGCGGCGCATTACTGGATGCGGGCATTTATCCGCTGTCATTCATTTCTTTGGTTTTTGGCGGAGTAAAACCGGCTGATATAAAGTCACAGCTTTTTTTCGGCGAAACAGGAAGCGATGATGAAAACGCGGTAATACTATCCTACGGCGGAGACAAAATCGCTTTTGCTGCTTCCGCGACCCGTACAGCGCTGGAAAATGACGCGTGGATCTACGGCTCGAAGGGTAGGATACATCTCGTTAATTTTATCTGGTCGCGTAACGCAGTATTGTTATTGGACGGCAAGGATGAGTTTATATATAAACCTGATTTTATTTCCAACGGCTACAATTATGAAGCGGAAGAAGTGATGAACTATTTAAGAGAGGGCAGAACTGAAAGCCCATGTATGACATGGGATGAGTCTGTTACCATCATGGAAACAATGGACAGGATACGCGCGCAATGGGATTTTAGGTATCCTTGTGAAATTGAGTGCGTTAAAAAATAACATAAACGTACTTCAATTTCATCAATCCATTGGACGGTGATAAAATCTTCCGTTAAGCTGCGCGGTTTTTATCACATTAAGGAATGTCTGCGAGTCTATTTTCATGATCTCAGGAATTAGTTTTAATCTGGCTAATGGTAACAACCGAGTTAAGTATAGTGCGCTTGTTCATATCGTAACTGCCGAAACAGTCAATCAATGCCGCTCCGTCAATCCGGTAAAGCCGCCAGGCAAGTCTATTACCAAAAAATAAGTTTTCCCCTGTCGCTTACAAATCCTGCGTTTTTAAAACATTCCGCATAACCGCTTTGCGCCGCTGTCTGCCCGTTGATTGTCTCTACAATTAACTTATTCTCAGGCAGTACGGTCCTTGTGCGCGGTATTTTAAAAAGAGATGTTAGCTGTTCCATGTCAGGATCATCCGCGCCGGTAAAGATCTGCAATTCTTTGCAGTTTTTGCATGAAAGCGCGATAAGTTCCGCGCCTTTAAAATAAATTCTGTTATTTGAGCTTCTTGCGCATAACGTATATCCAAGCCCTTCTACATCAAGCCCGGCGGGACTTGCCGGATCTGATGCGTTCATCCAGTAAATACCGCTGAAATTTTCAGCCTGTTCAAGTTCCGCGGCGATTGACTGGGACGCGAACTGAAGCGAGTTAATCCCGGCGAAGAACCTGCCGGCCGTCAATTCGCCTGCAAGTTCCATTCTCCTCATGGCAGGTAACAGACTGGACCATGTAAAGGGAGCATCTTCATGTTCGAGTAACGGTCTGCACAGTACTCCCCAGCGATCCAGAAGCAGGCGAACCCTGTCACGGTTAAGGATGTCTTCTTCAATCGGATCAAAAGCAGCGTTTTTTTCATCCATTACGAGCGAAAACCAGCTTCCGGAAACAGGAGCGCCGCTTTTCCAGCGGTTTTTTAACGCTCCAGGGATGCGTGGCCGCCGTCCAAACGGATGTGTTGTCTCCTGTTTCTGCGGTATGTCAATCTCTTTTGGAATGAAACCGGATTCAATTCCTTTTCTTACCGGATCAAGGGAATCCGACGTTAAGCGCCCCTGCCAGACTTCACGCCAGATGGCTTCGGCGCATGAGCGGCTGTCAATGTTATGTGCAACACCGCCTGATACAGAGGAGAGTTCATTTTTAATTTCCCAGAAATCGCGCGGGCGGTCAAAAAATGATGATGTCAGAAGTTTTTCCATTATTGAATCTGTTTCACCCTTTTCGCAGATGTACGCCAAATCCAAATCCTCGGGACGGCAAAATCCTATCCGCTCTTTTCCTCCTTTGGAGCCGTACCATACCAGCTTCCCTTCGCGGATCTCACGGTTAATTTTTTCAGGATCATAAGATGAGTTCCTTGCGCACAGGATTTCAGTTTCCCATAACTTTGCCGGCGCCGTCCACGCGTAAAGATTTCTTTTAAAGGTCTCATTGCCGTTTTTTCCCAATCCCTGACGGAGAGCGAGGAATGGAATAAGCAATGACGCAGGACGCTCTTTAATTACAGGCCGCTCTTTTTTGCGGGAAAGACGCAGAAGCATCTCAAGGTTGTCACGGTCGCAGACAAGAGCGGAAAGCAGAGGGCTAAGAGATGAAAGCTGTAGGCTGTCTTTCGCGGCGTCTTTTGACACTACTACATCGCGCACCGCTTCTTCAACTTCAACAAGCGCGCAGACAGCGTCTTCCGCTTCTGCGGCGTTTACGCCGAAAACGCCGCATATCCTTTCGACGGAAACAGGGCCTTCATAACGCAGCCACTGACCGAGGATACTGAGCGGTTCATCATTCCATGTTTCATCCCATTCGCGGTGAATGACAGAAGGCATTGCCGCTCCGTTTCGCGTAACGATCTTTATTTTCATCGAGTCAATGTTTTCGGTTAACGTTTCAGGCATTACGCCGCGCAGAGTTTTCCATTCATCTTCAGGGATTGCGATGCGTTCTTTTACCCATTCGCCCAATGAAAGGGCATCATCAGGAGCCCAGCCCGGCAGCTCTCTTCGCAGCCTTGACGTGAAATTTTCAACCAACGCGGCTTTCAAAACCGGGCGAAGAGCGGCGTTCGCGACGGCTTCTTCTATAACTTTGTCGGAAAGGGTTGCAATATGCGAATTTCCGGCCAGGTCTTTTCGCTCGTCATATTCATACATAAATGAGTTGGTTTCTTCCCTGACCATGTCTCTGGAAAACGGACTTGGGTTTACAGTGTGAAAAAAGGAAAGAGCAACAGCGCCAGAATTAATTGCAGCTAACAAATCGCGGAAACCGTCCATGTCAAAAGTGTCTGTAAGGCAGCTTCGCCACGCTTCGGCTGTTACGGGAAAACCATCCTCCTGCGCGACAGAATCAAATAGACGCTTTGACCTCTGGCGCATGATCCAAAGGGGAGTGCGTTTGCCGAAACGCGCTTTGGGCAGCAGAAGGCTGCGCTCCGCAGCTTCGCGGAAATTCGCGCCGAAAATCCCCGATGATTCAAGACGATTCCTGAAGTGACGCTCTCCGCGGGTAATTCCGCCTGAGTCTGTTGTTTCAAGTGACGCAAGAGCGCGGCGGAAAATTTCTTCGGGCGGAGAAGATGAGTCTTCAAGGCCAAGGCGGGGAAGCGCAAAGAGTATGTTGTCGTCATTGGAAAAAGTTTCTACGCGCAGGTTAATCGCATCTGTCAGTTCCGCGGACAGCGCGAGCGATAGCGGATAATTTATCTGACCGCCGCGGAAACTGTGAAAAACTATTGAACAAAAATCCCTGTTTATTTCATTTCCTTTTAAAATTTCTACAGTAATATTTTTATTGTCAGGCAGCGGAATGGAGTTTTGCGCCCTGCACTGTGAATCTAAAAAATCTATTAATGAATTTCCTGCTTCCCTGTTTATGTGAATATTTATATCTCCCGTTCTGTTGAATTCATCAAGAATTGAAAGCGCTCTTTCCGTTAAATTTTTACTGCGGAATTGCGTATCAGCTTTCCAGAAGGGAATGAAATCCGCTCTTTTATCAAGCGGAGTGACTTCCACAGATTCTGAACCGATCTTTACCACCCGCCAGCCGCGCGCGCCGAAATCAAAACAATCTCCAACAGACCTCTCCCAGACAAATTCTTCGTCCAATTCGCCGATTTTTGTTCCGTCCGCAAGCCTCATGGAATAAAGGCCCCGGTTCGCTATAACGCCGCCTGAGGAGTAAAGCAGTGTAAGAGTTCCGTCAAGCGCACCTGCTGTTTCTTCTTCCCTGTCAATCCATATTCGCGGTTTAATGTCGCGTAACCTTGAATCCTGTCCCTGGCCGGCGCACATTTTTAATACGCGGTTAAAAGATTCATAGTTAATGCTTCTGAATATATAAAATTTTCTTATAAGTTCATAAAGCTCTTCGATTTTTCTTGTTTTTTCCGCGCATAGGGCGAGTATAAGCTGGGCAAGCACATCAAGCGGATTTTCTATCGGGTAAATTTCTTCGATGTCGCGTTCATCGACCGCTCCCTTTAAAGCGGCCGCGAGCAGCAGATCTTTTCCGTGAAAAGTAAACAGCCTTCCCTTGCTGGTTTGTCCCACGCTGTGGCCTGAACGCCCAATCCGCTGCAGAGCCTGCGATACGCTGCCTGTGCTGCCGGCAAGCACAACTTCGTCAATGTCGCCGATATCGATGCCAAGTTCAAGAGAAGCTGTAGCCACCACGCAGGGAAGCCTTCCCTCCGCAAGACCCTGCTCCACGCTGCGTCTGAGTTCCTTCGCAAGGGATCCGTGATGAGGATAGGCCACGGCTCCTTTCAGATCTCGTCCCGGAGGGTTTCCATTACGCGCGTGAAATACAGCCGCTTCGTTATTTAGAAAATAACATAGCTTCTCCGATCTTCGCCGTGATTCCACAAAGACAAGCAAGGTTGCGCCTTCCCATATTCTGTTTAAAATATAATCTATTAATGGCGTATAACGCGATCCGTATTTTTCGATATTTGTAAGATCATTTTTGTTTTTATTTGGGGAGAGTATATCGTTATCTTCAATATTGGGAAATTCTACACTGAAATCAATTTTCTTTTCTGCGGCGGGCGCGACAATGTGAACGCGCCTGCCTGTTCCGCCCGTGAAATCAGCCGCTGTCTGCGGATTGCGAACGGTAGCTGAAAGGCTTATCCGCTGAAAATCCCCTGCGATTAACGCAAGCCTGTCTATCTGACAGGATAAAAAAGATCCCCGCTTGTTCCCGAGCACCGCGTGAATTTCATCGATGATAAAGTATTTAACTCCGCAAAGAATCTGTCTGCCTTTTGGATTTAAAAGAAGAATCGCAAGGCTTTCGGGAGTAAGGGCAAGGATCGAAGGCGGACGGATAAAAAAACGCCTGCGCTCAGACTGCGGCGTATCGCCCGATCTGGTTTCAACGCGGATGGGAGGGAACGGCAGCCCTTCTTTTTCAAAACGGTTCTTGATTGCAGCTAACGGATCAAGCAGATTGCGTTTAATGTCTTCATTTAACGCTTTCAGCGGCGAGACATAAAGAACAGATAGTTTTTCCGCCTGATATTTGCGCGGATCATCCGCGCAGAAGCGTGATATTGCCGAAAGAAACGCCGTAAGCGTCTTCCCGCTGCCAGTCGGCGCGAGCGCCAGAACATTTTCACCCCGCTCGATCAACGGCCATGCTTGTGCCTGTACGGAGGTCGGGCTACCATAGGTTTCTGTAAACCAATCGCGAATAACAGGATGGAAAGTTTGCGGTATCATTCAATCATATTTTCGTTCCTAAACTCTGCATAGTCAATAGCAGTCCTATTCCCACACTTCATCTTTTCAGTTAATATAATTTTATGTTTGACAAATTTATCAAGGCATTGTTCGGTTCTCAGCATGAGCGGGATTTAAAAGCCTTGCTTCCAATATTACACGCGGTAAACGAAAAGGAAATCTGGGCCGCGGCTCTTCCTGCGGAAGAATTTCCGCGCCTAACCGCAGTTTTCAGACAGCGTTTTAAAGACAGTGAAAGCCTTGAAAGCATTTTGCCGGAAGCCTTCGCGCTGGCGAGGGAAGCGGCGCGGCGCAATCTTGGCGAACGTCCCTACGATGTGCAGGTGCTTGGTTCCATTGTTCTGCATCAGGGAAAAATAGTTGAAATGAAAACAGGCGAAGGCAAGACGCTGATGTCTGTCGCCGCGGCGTACCTTAACGCGATCCCCGGTAACGGAATTCATGTTGTTACTGTAAATGATTATCTTGCAAGCCGGGATACCGAATGGATGCGTCCTGTTTTCAGTTATCTTGGATTGACAGTGGGAACAATTCTTTCAAACATGGACAACGCGCAACGCAAAATAAATTATGACTGCGATATAACTTATGGCACCAATAATGAATTTGGATTTGATTACCTGCGCGACAATATGCACCGTGACATGGAAAGCCGCGTTCAGCGCGGACACAATTACTGCATCGTGGACGAAATTGATTCTATTCTGATCGATGAAGCGCGCACTCCCTTAATAATTTCAGGCGCCGCCGAAGACGACACTTTTAAATTCGCGGAAGTCGATAAATTATTGGGAACCTTAAAGGAAGTTGAGAAAAAGGAAAACGGCGAGTACCCCGATGAAACCCAGGGAGAGGAAGTAATCGGTGATTTTAAGATAAACGAAAAAAATAAAAGTATTTCTTTCAGCAATCAGGGGCTTGCCAATATCGAGGAAATTCTTAAAAAGAGAAACCTAATTCAGGGTGCGATTGTAGATGAAGAGAACTTCGAGTACATTCACTATTTTACGCAGGCGCTGAAAGCGCATAAACTTTTTCATATTGATGTTGATTATGTTGTGGAAGACGGTCTTGTTCAGATTGTCGATGAATTTACAGGCCGTATTCTCCACGGCAGACGCTATTCCGACGGACTGCATCAGGCGATTGAAGCAAAGGAGCGGATTAAAATCGCGCAGCGTAACAGGACGCTTGCGACAATTACCTTTCAGAATTATTTCAGGCTCTACAAAAAAATATCCGGCATGACAGGAACCGCTGATACAGAAGCTGTTGAATTCAATAAAATTTATAAACTGGATGTAGTTGTCATTCCGACAAATCTGCCTGTCGCGCGGCAGGACGAGGATGATGTTGTTTATCTGAATGAAGCCGACAAGTACAAGGCTCTCTGCAATGAAATCGCGGATGCGAACGCGAAGGGCCAGCCAATGCTTGTAGGCACAGTCTCAATTGAAAAGTCAGAAAAAATTTCCGCGTTGCTTATGCGAAAGGGCGTTAAACATGAAGTGTTAAACGCCAAAAACCACGCGCGCGAAGCGCTCATTATCGCCGAAGCGGGAGCGAAAGGATCGGTTACCATTGCAACTAACATGGCGGGACGCGGCACGGATATCAAGCTTGGCGGAAACCCGGAATCAAGGGCCCGCAGAAGAGCCGGAACAAACGCGACTCAGGAACAGTATGAGGCTGTTTACAGGGAAGAGCTTGTAAAGTGGAAAAAAGATTATGAAGAGGTAAAATCTCTTGGCGGTCTTTATGTAATCGGCACGGAACGCCATGAAAGCCGCCGCATTGACAATCAGCTGCGCGGACGATCAGGCCGCCAGGGCGATCCTGGAAAAAGTAAATTTTTTATCTCCATGGATGATGAACTTATGCGCTTGTTCGGCGGAGAGAAGATGAAAAATATTATGGCCAGAATCGGCATGGAAGGCGGCGAGCCAATTTTTCATCCAATGCTGAACAGAAGCATAGAAAGCGCACAGAAAAAAGTTGAAGAGCGCAACTTTGAAATACGCAAGCACCTTCTGGAATATGACGATGTACTGAACTCACAGCGTAAATATATTTATGAACAGCGTGACGCGATACTTCTTGCGAAAGATTTGAAAAAGAGGGTAAATGATTCCACTATAGCCATGGTGGGCGATTTTATGGATGATTTTAACTCATCTTCAAGAAACGATGTCAACGCGGCAATCAAGGAATTAACGGAGAAGCTGCGCACAAGGTTCGGTTATTTGCTGACAGTTGAAAGGGACAGCGCTGAATTCAGAAATGCAGAAATGATGGAAAAACGCATAATCGCCGATCTTGAAAAAGACATTCTCGACAAGGAAAACATTATCGGCTCCGATTACCTGAATTTGATCATCAGGGAAAATTATCTTCACTCGATAGATCGCAAATGGCTGGATCACCTTGAAAACATGGAAGCCCTCCGCGAAGCCGTATACCTGCGCCATTATGCGCAAAAAAATCCGCTGACTGAATACAAGGTGGAAGGTTTCCAGATTTTTGAAAGAATGATTGAAGATATCAGACAGGAGATCGCGTCCCGCCTGCATCTGATACGCATTCAGATTTCCCAGGACGGTCCCCGCAGGCCTGTAAGCCGTTCCATCGGCGCGAATCAATCCGCAAGCCACAGCAGCATTGGTTCATTCGGAACCGGTTCATTCAGCGGCGGTTCCCTTGGCGGCGCGCAATCAGACGACTCGCCCATGGCTAAGGCAAGCCGTCCCGACAACGCAACCGTTATACGCACTCAACCCAAAGTAGGCCGAAATGATCCATGCCCCTGCGGCAGCGGAAAGAAGTACAAGCATTGTCATGGCAGATAGCGTGTGATTGACAATTAACAGGACAGGTCATAAAATTATTATATAATATGATACAAAAGCGTTTTTTTGGGTATGTTCTTTTAATCTGTTTATTATTATCCTCATGCGCGACAAATAATCAGGATATAAGATACAGAGTACTGGATTGCCCGGCGAATATACGGGAAGACGCTGTATCTTACGCGCGAAAATATTTTGAACGGGAAACCGAATTCGCGTGGGGCGGGCGGGACGCATTGGAAAAAGAGGGTATTCTGGCGCTGGATTGTTCAGGTTTTATCGTTCGCGTTTATCAATACGCTGTTAAGGGAACAAAATATTCACTGTTGTTTGATGACGCTCCGGTATCAGGTTTTTATCATCATTTTACGGCGCCTGTTGATACTTTATCCGCCGGAGATATAATTTTTATGGGAACAGATAAAGATTTGCCGCCTACCCACATGAGCATATTTGTAAACATGGACAGTGAAAATATTTATTTTTTTGACGCGACAGAAAAAGAAGAAGAAGGAATTAACGGAGTTACGTTCAGATATTATCCAAAGGATGATCCAAGGTTTATATCTTACGCAAGATTACTCATTAAATATTAAGGAGATTGCATGTTTGGAAAACGGTTGTTTGGTGTTTGGGTTTTATTTTTTGCTGTAATTTTTTTGTTTGTCTCATGTGTTACAAAAAATAATAAAAACGAAATCGGTATAGTATCGCTGGACAAAGCAATTCAGCTTGCGGCGGTTGAAATAGGCGAAAATGTCGGATCCGGACAAAAAATCGCGCTTCTCAATTTTAATTCTCCGTCTGTGGATTTTTCGGAATATGTACTTGATGAATTGGAAATTCAGCTTGTAAGAAGCAAAAAATTTGTTGTTGTGGACCGCAGGGAACTTGATTTAATTCGGAAGGAAGTAAATTACCAGAGATCCGGCGAAGTAAGCGATGAGTCCGCGCAGTCAATCGGAAAGCAGCTTGGCGCGCAGGTAATTGTTTCAGGATCATTGAACATCATAGGAAATATATACCGTTTCAGGATCAGGGTGCTTAATGTTGAGAGCGCCGCGATTGAATCGGCTCCGTCCGCCGATATTAACCCAACTGAAGAAAAAACCATAAATTTACTCAGCGTTAAACAACAAACGCCGGGAGTAATACCAGTTATTTCCGAGGCCAAAGGTACTTATAAAATTGGCGATACTGGTCTGGCGGGAGGAATTGTTTTTTATGATAAGGGAGGTTATTCGGACGGTTGGCGGTATTTGGAAGCAGCGCCTGCCAGCTCTTGAGTTTACCGCCCAATGGAGCGTTTCTGAAGAGTATATCAGAGGTATAATAAACGAACTGGGATCCGGCAGGGAAAATACCCGGATAATCGTGGAATACTTGAATCAAAAAAGGGAGAGAGACTGCGCCGCGCAATTATGCCAAAGCCTTGATATTGGCGGATATAATGACTGGTTTTTGCCGAATTTCAAGGAACTTAATTTAATGTATGATAATTTATGGCTTAACGGGTTAGGAGATTTTCACAGCAGATGGTACTGGTCTTCTTCATCCGATAGCAGCAAAGGAGGCCATAACACGTGGTGTAAAAGTTTTTCCAATGGAAATCTTTTTCTGATAGACAGGAATCAAATACACTCTGTCAGAGCCATTCGGGTATTCTAACAGAAGAGGGTAGTCTGTCCAACAATAGACAGACTACCAAAAAAATAATCCCGCTTTTTATCTTGAAGGTTTTTCTTTTAAAATCATCTCCTCGGCTTCTGCTTCAAACTGTTTTGTGTACAGTTCATAATAATGTTTGCGCATAACCATTAGTTCGTTATGCGTTCCCCTTTCAATTATTTTTCCGTCATCCACAACCAGGATAATATCCGCGTTGCGGATTGTAGAAAGCCTGTGCGCGATTACAAAACTTGTGCGGCCTTCCAGCAGCGTATGGATGGCGTCCTGTAAAAGCATTTCCATTTCGGTATCCACAGAGCTTGTGGCTTCGTCAAGGATAAAAATCCGCGGGTCAGCCAGAACCGCGCGGGCAAATGATATTAGCTGTTTCTCGCCTGTAGAAAGCCTGTCGCCTCCTTCGCCTACTTCCGTATCATAACCTTTTTCCAGTTTCTCAATGATCCTGTCCGCGTGAACAATTTTCGCGGCTTTCTCTATTTCTTCATCGGCGGCGTCAAGGCGTCCATAGCGGATATTCTCCCTGATTGCGCCGGAAAAAAGATGGGGGCTTTGCAGCACATAACCGAACGCGCTGTGCAGCCAGAGCTGGCTGCGTTCACGGTAATCCCTTCCGTCTATTAAAATTTTTCCCTGCGTAGGCTCAAAGAAGCGGCAGACCAGATTTACGAGGGTAGACTTGCCCGCGCCGGTTTCTCCCACTATGGCGACATAAGTTCCCGCGCTTACATGAAGATTAAAATGTTCAAGCACATTTTCATGTCCGTCGGGATAACGGAATGTCACATCACAGAATTCCACATCGCCTGTTATGGGTTCCCAGTTTTCCTTCTTCGGTGAAAAAACATCGCCGTATTTTTCCACTACTTCTGGAGTGTCGGTGATACCCGGATTCTGTTCCAATAATCCGCTGACACGTTCAACATTTGCCTGCGTTGACACAAAGTCAGTATATATTCGTGCGATGTTCTGAATGGGCCAGAAAAAACCTCCCGCGTACTGAATAAAAATGGCAAGGACCGCAAGGTCAGCGCCCAGCACTATAATTTCCCATCCGCCGTAACTGAGGATGGCCGCTGTCGCAAGAGATCCTATAAACAATGTTGAAGGAATAAAAACCGCGCGCAGCCTTGCCATGCGGTTTGCATGAACGCGGTAATCTGAGGTAATGGATGAGTATTCCGATAAACTCTGTTCCTCCGACACAAGGACTTTTACGGTTCTCGCGCCTGTTATGCCTTCATTCATCGCTCCTGTCATTTTTGAATTTAATTTGCGCATAATGCGGTTGACAGAAAGAATGTGGCTTTGGAAAAACCATGTAATAACTGCGAGAACCGGAATGGTGACGCATACTATCAGCGCAAGTTTCCAGTGAACCAGAAACATCGCGACTATCGCTCCCGCGCAGTAAAAAGCCGACCATGTAAAGTCGATAAGCCCCCACGCGACAAGGTCTCCTATGCGGCCTGTGTCGGAATTGGTGCGCGCCATAAGGTAACCTACAGGCGTTTTGTTGTAGTAGGACAGGCTCAATGTCTGAAGGTGGTTAAAGATTGCGTTTCTCATTCCCCTGCACATTCCGACTTCCGCGCGTATCCCGATTGAAACAAAACTGTTAACATTGAACGCCTGAGCTGTTACAAGAAAAACTGTTAAACCTATAATGATCCAAATTCCGTCCGCTGTCTGCGGCTGAACATTATGCCTGATCGCGTAACCAAGCAGCAGGGGAAAAATAATATCTATTACAGCGACGCTTACCATCAGGATGGCGCATTTTATTAAATTCTTCCGTTCCGGTAAAATGAATGGGAACATCTTCTTCCATATACTGAATGACATGGGTTTGTTATAATCAAAATCTTCATAGTCTGCCATTTTATTCTCCTTTGGTCGCGGAACCGGTATTACCCGCGATAACATTGCCATTTGCGATGCCGCTTGACTGCATTTCAAAAATGCGGCGGTATGTGCCTTCACGCTGGATCAGTTCGCGGTGAGATCCGATATCCTCCACCGCGCCGCCCTTTAAAATAAGAATTTTATCCGCTTGCATAAGGCTTGATATTCGATGTGAAATTATTATTACAGCCGCGTCCTTTACACGGCGGCGAAGGGCCGCGCGTATTCGTGCGTCAGTTTCCGTATCAACCGCCGAAAGACTGTCATCGAAGATCATTACTGGCGCATTCCCGGCCAGCATTCGCGCAATCGCTACGCGCTGTTTCTGGCCTCCGGAAAGAGTTACGCCCCTCTCGCCGATTACGGTATTGTATCCATCGGCGAAACCTTCGATGGTTTCGTGTACCATCGCCACCGCCGCAGCGCTGTGCAGTTCCGCCATTTCCATGCTTCCCTTGGCCGCTGTAATATTTTCGCGTATGGTTTTTGAAAAGAGGAACGGCTCCTGCAGGCAAAGCCCGATGTGACGGCGTAAATGAGCGCGTGAAATTCTGCGTATATCGATGCTGTCTATGGTTATGGAACCGTTATTATCACTCAAATCGTAAAGGCGGCTTAACAGGTGAACCAATGATGATTTTCCGGAACCTGTTCCTCCGAGGATTGCCATGGTTTCGCCCGGTTTTAATGTGAATGAAATGTCGCGTAACACAGGCTCGGCGCTTCCGTACGCGAAATTCACCCTGTTAAAGCAAATCTCTCCCCTTATTTGCGGGCAGAGCGCGTCCTGAGGGTCCGTTTCCGGATCTTCCGCCAGAATTTCACGGACTCTGTTAGCTGCAACAAGAGTCTTTGACAAGTCCGAAAGAATCCGTCCAAGCTGCCTGACAGGCCAAACCATCCAGTTGCAGTATGAGTAGAAAGCCAAGAATGTTCCCGGAGTCAGATCGCCGCTGACGCTGCGGAAAACGCCCGCCGCTACAACAATGGCCAGTTGCAGGCCGCTTAATAAATCCCCGGCTCCCCAGAATAGCCCCAGCATCTTTCCGATTTCAACCCATATATCCGCGTGAGCCTGGGTCTTTTCGGAAAATTTATTCATCTCCCAGGCTTCCCTGCCGAAAGCGCGCACTACGCGCACCCCGGTATAATTTTCCTGAGCCGCGGCCTGCATGACCCCTTCCGCAATATCAGCCTTGTTAAATTTTCGGCTAACGCGGCGGAAGTACAGTATTGAAAAGACAAGTATCACGGGAAGCAGCGACATTGCGACCAATGACATAAAAACATCCATGGAGAACATCATGGCTGCGGCGATTGCAAAAACGCAGATAGTGCGCATAAGTTCGCTTAAATTGTTTTGAATAAAGTTGCGGATATTGTCCACATCTGTGGTGCAGCGCTGGATAATATCTCCTGTCTGACAGCTTACATGCCAGTTCCACGGCAGTTTCTGAATATGAGCGTAGAGTGCATTCCTCATTCTCCACGCGATTGTTTCTCCGATTTCAAATCCTGTGTAATTGCGCGCGAGGTTGCAGATTTCCGCCAATAAAGCGACCGCTATAAAAACAAGCGCGCAGATCCAGAGGTGTTCGCGTAACAGCGCAAGCCCGCCCAGATTTTCGACAATGCTGTGAACAAAAGCCGGCGCGTCAAGCGGAGCCGTTCCTATGACAGAATCGATTGTATAGCGGATTATTTGCGGATGTAATAAGGCAAACGCCACAGTGCCAAATGTTGTTAAACAGCAGATGAAGAAGCTGAATTTTCTGTCTTCCGCAGCAGCCGCGACCAGAGTGATGCGGCCGCTCTTCCAGGGTAATTTCATAAAGTAATCTCCAATAAAAACATAAGACCTGCAAGTGAACCATCGCGGTTCCTGAACAGGTATGACTGACCCTGCCGCGCGAGTGCGATAGGACCGTATAAGATGCGATATCCAACCTGGTTTAAAGTTGAAAAATGATTTAATTGGTTCAATTCTGCAAACATACAATTCTCCTGCTAAATTTTACCCGGTAATAAATACCGGATTGTGAGAGGAAACCGCATGTTCGATTTTTAGCTTGTTTGACTGTATATGAGAAGCAGTCAATTTTACCGTTGAACTAATGAATAGAATCAGGAGGTAAGCTGCCGGCATCATATAAATCCCCGCCTTTTTGGCTTTTCTGAGATTCAATACGGCGCCTGACCGGACGCGGTTTCAGCTTAAATGAGCTTTCCTTATTTGCATTGTGCATCCTCCTTAAAAAATTTTATTATGATGGTTTTTTTAGTCTATATTTTTTTAATTTTTTTGTCAATGGCTTTTATATAATTTTTATAAATTTAGATTCGCTATCATTTCTGCGGTTTTTTCAATATTGTCTTTCGGCATTTCAAGCAAATTCCAGGAGAGCGCTAAACCGCGAATGCCGGTTTTTGCGTACGCGTTAATGGTTTCTTCAATATAAGCCGGATCAGTTTCCGCGAATTTTTTTACCCTGTTAATCTCTATCCCGGCGTATACAGGACAAGCTGATACAGCGCAAAAGCATTTCAGTTCTCTTGCGGCGAAGGAAAGGTTAAAAGAATTTTTTTCAGGTTTTGAAGTTTCACTTTTGGTTTCAATTTGATTGATATGCATCATTTTATTGAAATTCTGTTTTTGCTCCATCATGGACGGCGATGCCATTATTCCTGTCTGGCGCAGCAAAGCGTCAGTTTCAAAAGGAAGCCCCGCGGGCGCGTTGGTAGCGCGGTACATCATCGGTTTAATAAAATCGCACAGGCCGGAAAGAGATAAAAGATCCTGACCCGTAAAGGGTGCCAAATAAGGAGCGAAAACGTCAAAACCTATGCCGTAGTTTCTTTCCCTGAAAAATGAGCATATCTGTTCCATGCTTTTATGGATAATTTCGGCCTTCAGGCGCAGTAAGACCTGCAGAGCAGTATTTGAATAAGTATATTTTCCGTTACCCAGGTATCCTGTAACGGCGAAAATATCAGATTCAGGAACGGAAAGAGCCGCTTTAATATTTTCTATGTTAAAATTTTTTCTTTTATAAAAATCGCGGCATTCCCGGCAGAAACATGATAACACGCCCGCATGACCGTATCTGTTCGCGAATGACGGATAACGTATTCTGTCCAGAAATATTCCGTCAAAATAAACCGAAGAAAATTCGCGCTCAAATACGCTTAAAATTTTTTTAACATTTTTCTGATTGGGACAGCAAAATGAAAATTCTTCGTTGCTTCGGCTTTCCAGCCGCTTTTCCCTTATATCAACCAATGGAGACAGATCTTCCAGAGCGCCGGTTTCTGAAAAAACCGGAAACCACAGATAAAAATCTATATTGCGTTTTGCAAGGAATTCTGCGGTTTTCTGATACAGTTCCCTGTCAGCCGCCCAGCCCATTATTACTTTACTTACCGGTATCCGGGACAGCAGAAAGATCAGTCTTTTTTCCACCGCCTCGTACTGTACCGCTTTATCCAGGAAGTTACCCGAAAAAATCTGAATCGTAACTTCTGTCATGTTCAGACGCCCATTATTATTAAAACATGATTTTCGCTGCCTGCGCTTTGAACGGGAATCTCCGCGGCCGCGTTTTTGCATTCAACAGATTTTCCGTTAACTTTACATTCTTTGACTCCCTTGCTGACGCCATTGGGATTTTCAACTGTGATGTTGTAAACAGCGTCTCTCCATACGCGTCTGACGCTGAATGAAGACCATGAAGGGGGAATACACGGGTCCGCTATCAGGCTGTCAAAATCAGGACGTATACCGAGCATAAAACGCGTCGCGGCAAAATAGCTCCATCCTGCGGAGCCTGTCATAAACGGATGATGCGCGCGCCCAAATGCGCTGTGATCAGGGCCTGCTATAAACTGGCAATACATGTAAGGTTCAGCCCTGCGCACCTCAATTTTATCGTTCTGGTTGTATGGGCAAAGCGCGTCGTAGAATTTCATTGCGCGGTCTCCGCGGCCCAGAATGGCTTCAGCCGCCCATGCCCACGGATTTGGATGACTGAAAATTGCCGCGTTTTCTTTTAATCCCTTGTAAACCCTTGTGACAAAACCAACTTCATCATCCTGTTCAGAAAACGCGGGATGGCAGAGCTTCAGACCGTAGGGAGTGTACAAAAACTTGTCTACGGCATCCATAGCCGCCTTGCCGTGTTCCGCTGAAGCAGCGCCGGACAGAACCGCCCATGTGTTGGACTCCATGTGAACCTTGCCTTCTTTATTGTCAGGAGTACCAATCGCTCTGCCTGATGAGGTGAATCCCCTTGTGTACCATGAACCGTTCCACAATTCGCGTTCGCAGCTTTCTCTTACTTTGGCTGTCATTTCTTCATACTTGGCCACATCTTTTCCCAAACGCCGGCCCAGCGCGCAAAAATGGGTCAGTGCCCAGTGGTGAAGGAATGACACCATCGCGCTTTCGCCGCCTCCCAGGTTCAGGCAGTCGTTCCAGTCCGCGCGTAAACCTTTGCAAATACCATGCGGTCCAATCTCACGCGCGGAAAAATCCAAAATTCGCTTTAAATGATCAAAGACAGTTTCGCTCATTCCATCGCCTGTTTCAGGATCGAATGTGTCCGCGTAGGGATATACCTCATCGGCAAAGCTGAAATCCCCTGTCTCGCGTATATATTCCGTAATGGACGGAATTAACCACAGCGCGTCATCGGCGCATACATCATCAAGCCCGTGAATAATCTGCGATTTGGGCGGGATGGGAGTTACCGTGGGTGATTTAAAAGATGCATCCTGTTTCTTTTCAAACCATTCAGGTCTGAAAAGATGAAGCCCGTATCCATCGGAAGTTAGACCTTTTAAAAGTTCAACAAGTCTGGCGCGGCTCTTGTCCGGATTTGAATGGGGAACCATCATTGAATCCTGGGAAGTATCACGATACCCCAAACCGGTGCGGCCTCCGACTTCAATAAATGAAGCAAAGCGCGAGAACATTACATTAATTTCCGCCTGGTAAAGCGTCCATGTATTTATCATGGTATTCATTCCGTCATTGGGGGTGGAGATTTGAAGCTTATCAAGTTTCTCTTTCCAGAAATCGCCCAGGGCTTTAAACGCCTTATCCGTTTCATAGAAACCATCCGTGCAGTACCTGGCGCGCGTTTTTTTTCCGGCTTCTCGGTTACCTTCGCCCAACAAAAAAACGATACGAGTTTCCTCTCCCGGTTCAAGTTCAATTACCCGCCGCAGTACGCCGCAGTGGTTTCCGCCAAGTTCTGATGAGCCTGAACAATATCCGCGCTCTACCGCGATTGGGTTTGTTTCACTGCGATACGCGCCGATAAACTCATCCCTGAGGCAATCGAAACCGGCGGGATCATCATCGCCTGCGGGATCGCCGCTGGCTGTAAAGTACTGGTAACCGTTTTCTTCATAGTAAAGATCAGCTTCTATTATTCCATCCTTGTATGAAGAACCGGCGCAGTACAGGCTCATCTGAAAATTCTGGTTGTCACTCTGGATATGGTGAAATGAAAATTCAACATAACTGAAAACGTTTAATTTACGTTTTCGTCCCGAATCGTTGCGTAACTTTACATCCCAAATTTCCACAGGTGAATCCAGCGGGATAAAAAGTTTCTGCTCTCCCCAAATGCCTGAATATTCACACTGGTATTTTATATATGACAGTCCATGCCTGCAAATGTACTTTGCACAATCCAGACTTTTCCCGACAGGCTGCCATGATAATGTCCAGTAATCATTTGTTTCATCATCTCTGACATACACATAGTGTCCCGGTCTGTCCATGGGAACTCCGTTAGGCCTGAAACGCGTAATCCTGTGAAACTCAGGGCTTTTATAAAAAAGATATCCGCCGGCTGTGTGATTAAACACTCCGCACATATCTTTAACGCCGATGTAATTGGTCCAGGATACTGGTACATCAATTTTGTCTATAACATATTCATGATTGGCTTGATCAAAATATCCATATTTCATGCGGGGAATTGTAGCATAAATTTAAAAATATTTAAGGATATGGATTAGAAGGAGAAATCATACAGCCGCTTTAGAATATTATTTAGTTTCACCGCGTATGCCCGATCGGCGGCCCAGGTGCCGGCAAGGCCTTCTATTGTTGGGCTTGATCCTCTGCGTACATATCTGAAACGCGGATCTACCAGTTCCTGGTTAAGGGGTTCTTCGCAGCCGTAGGCTTTAAGGTGCTGTATATGGGCGCGGACGCCGGTGCGCGGATCGGGAAAAACAAGGCCCGGCTGTTCCGGCCCAATCGCGCCAAGCCCGCAGAAATTGTTCCATTCAGGCTGAACAAGTCCGCCGTAGTTTAAAAAGCCGGTTTCCAGGCACATCTGCACAAAGGCTATATCGTGGTTTACTCCTTCTATAGCGGATTCTTCTATATATATGCACATCAGCATCTGCACAAAAACCATATCTGTCCATGGACTGTTATTTTCAAAAAAACGCGTTAATTTTTCCGCGCTTGTTTTTCCCTCTCCCATAATGTTTAAAGGAGGCTCATGTTTGTCAGGAGGAACCGGGGTAACCCGCTCAGGCGGAATGGTGGTTGAATCAGGCTGAGATAACGCAGCCTGCTCTGGTATTGTAATTTGTTCCTGCGGTGTTATTTGCTCTGGCGGTATTATCTGCTGCGGAGGTGTAATTGTTTGCGGCTGCAGTCCGGCGCAGGAAATTAGCAAAACTAAAAGAAAGCAATTTATTAATGGAGCGAATTTATTCATCATATTAAAATTTTCGGCTGTTTAAGTAAAGCGCTGTACATAAACGCGCCATATATAGGTTATGAAAAAATTCAAATATAATCAGACTTTTGCCGGTACTCCGACTGACGAACAGCCCCGGGAAAAACTGAAAAATAACGGACCGGCTTCTCTTTCGGACGGAGAACTCCTGGCAGTCCTGTTAAATACTGGAATACAGGGCAAAAATGTGAAAGAGCTGGCTGTGGATTTGCTCAGACTATTGGACAGAAACAAGGATATTCCTTCTATCAGGGAATTTTCACGTTTACCGGGTATTGGGCAATCAAAAGCCTGCACTGTCGCTGCAATGCTGGAATTCGGCAGAAGGCGTTATGGCTCATTTTCTGTCCGCATCAAACAACCATGTGATATTTATGCCCTTGTCCGGCACTACGCAGACCGTAAACAGGAGCGTTTTATCAGCCTTTCATTGAACGGCGCCCATGAGGTGCTGGCTGTAAGGGTTGTAACAATCGGTCTTGTAAACAAAACAATTGTCCACCCAAGGGAGGTTTTTGCTGATATAATACAGGACAGGGCGGCTGCCTTTTGCGTCGCCCATAACCATCCTTCCGGGCAGCTTGACAGTTCCGCGGAAGATGATGAAATTACGGTCCGGCTTCAATCATCGGCTAATATTCTGGGGCTTCATTTTGTGGATCATATTATTTTTTCAGAAACCGCCTGGTGGAGTTTCAGGGAAAATGGCAGGTTAATTGACGAAAATAAATAAAATTTATTATTGTCGTTTTTCAAATTAGTATTGACAAAATATAAAATATTCCGGTATATTATATTAAGGGAATTTTCCCAAAAATAAAAATAACCTTGTTTTAAAAGGTTGAAAGGGGTACTTTATGAAGAAGATGGTATTAGCGCTTGTGCTGATTACAGGTGCGGTGTTTGCGTATGCCCAGGCAAATCTACCAAATTATCAAGCTGTATCAGGACGTTGGTCAATGATTGGGGGACGTTTACAACAAACTGACGAAAGAGCTCGGCTTGCTAGGTTAAATGTTCGTGTTCCTCAGGCAAGCGATATTATGACCTATGAATTTGACGCCAAATATGAAGGCGGCGCGGAAGATGGGCATGCCGGATTTGGAATACACGTTTTTGTAGACAACGCTTTCTCCAGAGAAGCTTGGGGTGCCGGAAGATCAGTCCTTTTATGGCTCAACTATGATGAGAAACCGTTAACATCAGATATTCCCAAGGGATTCAGTGCGCAAGTATACCGCAGCCTTTCAAACACCGATATGCGGTTGGTGGAAAGTATCGATCTGAATGAATTTTTCTATTATGTGACAGATAATGATCTTTTACAGGCATGGCCGATAAAAATCGTCATCAATTCAAATACCGGGGAAACCCGCATATATGATCCGGTTGATTCTACAATTTACTATTATTTCTATCTGGACAGATCCTATCTGCCCCTTAGAGGCGAATGGGTAGTTCTTCGTACCAATGGCATGAAAGCATCATTTACCGCTCAATAATAAACTGACAGCCTTTATGCAGTCTACATGACTGTATAAAGGCATCTGTGTTCAATCTCATAAGATAATAGTTTCCTCCATAATAAATTTTTTTTTATTCTGTATATTTACATTGAAAAAAAACAAACTTTATTATAACATTCAATATAGAAGAATATTATGTCCGTTTTAAAAGAAGGTTATCCGTTTATTTTCCCGTTTCTCACGGCAGGTTTTGCGCTTTTGATTGCTTCAATTTTTTTTAATATGTTTCCAGTAAATATTATTTGTGTTGTCCCGGGAATGATACTAATTATTTTCGCCCTTTTTTGTATATTTTTTTTCAGAGATCCAAAAATTGAAATAACACGGGGAGAAAGGATTATTTTATCTCCATGCAACGGAACTGTAATGGAAATAGCGGAAAATGGAGATGAAAAAATTGTCCGGGTGTTTCTTTCAATATTCAGCGTTCATCTGCAGCGCTCCCCGGTAGACGGAATTGTTACGAATGTAACTCATAAAGACGGCAAATTTTTCGCAGCCTGGAATCCGCGCGCACAGGCGGAAAACGAACAAAATATAATCACAATAAAAAACGAAGAAAATGTCTATATTGTGCGGCAGATTGCAGGACTATTGGCAAGACGATGCGTATCCTGGGTAAAACCCGGCGATATTCTGAAAGCAGGGGATAAAATTGGGATGATTAAATTCAGTTCCCAGGTAGATCTGCACCTGCCTGTAACAGCAGCCGTAAATGTGAAACCAGGCGATAAAACCAGGGCCGGTATTACTGTAATGGCTGAAAATTGAGGTTGACGTTTAAATGAGAAAGATCAGGTTAAAAAGAACGCCCTCAAAAAGAACACTGTTTAAAAGAGTACGGTTTAAAAAAGTAATAATTAAAAATGAAGGATTTAGGAAAGGCATCTATATTCTTCCTTCGCTGTTTACCTGCGGAAATATGTGTTTTGGAATGCTTTCCATTTTTTCTTCAATCGAAGGTAATTTTATTACTGCCGCATGGTTTTTAATTGGCGCTCTGGCCTGTGATATTATGGACGGCAGAATTGCAAGAATGACAAAAACTACAAGCGAGTTTGGCCTTCAGTTGGATTCATTAAGCGATCTGGTATCATTCGGAACAGCTCCGGCCGTGATGATGTATATGCTGGTGCTGAACAGTATGGGGAAAATCGGTTTTGCTATCGCGATCCTGTTTGTGCTTTGCAGCGCCTTGCGTCTTGCGCGTTTCAACGCTCTGGCGCATTCAGGAGAACCGCAGAAACACTTTGTCGGCCTTCCCACGCCTGCATCCGCCGGAGTTATCATCTCTTTTGTATTAAGTTATCAGCTTTTGGCGCCAGCGGAATTTTCCCTGAATTTTAATACCATTCCGGCCTTGATGGAACTTATGCCCGCTTTTTTTAATATCATGCCCATAGTAATTGTTGTCCTGTCATTTCTTATGGTTTCCAATATCCCGTACATGTCATTCAAAAAACTGAAACTTACCAGGGTCAGGACAATTCAATTTTTCGCATTGGTAATCGTATTGATAATATTAATAGTGATCTTTCCTCAGAATATAATTTTCATTATATTTTCGGTTTATGCCGCATCGGGACTGTTGTTTTATGTCCCGCGAATCCTTATTAAAATTAGGGGTAACGCAAAAGCTGAAAAAATCGAAAAGGCGGAGAATGTTAATGATGAATTGTGACGCTGCAAATCCAAAAGGATCCGGGAAGGTTGATGTTTGGCAGGAAACTTATCCTGTACGGTTTGGTGTAATTGATAAATCGGACAGATTGACTTTGGACGCGATGTTCCAGTTTTTTCAGGAAGCTGCGATAAGTCATGCTGAAAATTTGTCTGTTGGGCGGGAGGATATGTTACGAACGGGGCAGGTGTGGGTATTATCGCGGATATCCGTGATGGCAGACAGGCGTCCAAATTACGGGGAAACCATAACTGTGCGGACATGGCCGCGCGGAGGTGAAAAACTTTTTGCCATCCGCGATTACGACATCCGCGACAAAGACGACATTCCGGTAGTGTCCGCCCGCAGCGGCTGGCTAATTATTGATCTGGATAAAAGACGCCCTTTGCGTCCCCAGGCAGTAATGGATTATCTGCCGCAGAATGAGGGATTGAACGCTCTTGACTGGGGGCCTGCTGCGCTTTCGGAAAACGTAAATTTTCAGGGCGGTAAAACTGACGCGCCTTTAGTTCCGGTTTTCATGATGGAAAGGAAAGCGCTCTACACAGATGTTGATTATAATGGACATGTAAATAATGTCCGCTACATTCAGTGGATAGAAGATATAATCGAGCCGCAGCTTTTGGAAAATGCCAGTAAAATGCGCTTTGATATAAATTATACAAGCGAAATACTGAGCGGCGAATCTATTAAGCTTTTGTCTGTTCAAATTGAAGATGATAAAAGCGGGAACGCGTTCGCGATTGAAGGCCGTAAAATGGAAAACAGCCAAACTGCCTTCCGCGCCGAGCTGCGTTTGTATAACTGAATCTGAACCATTAAAATACAGGCGTTTCCATTGTAATTTTTGGACTAAAATATAAATTTTACGCTTTAACACTGTTCATGTTCACCATTGATTCGCTAATTTGCTTAAAGTGTGTTAATATTTAATCAGATGTACACTAGAGAAGTGCTGCCGCCCAGAATCTCTCCTGTTGAGGATGGGGATCCTCTGCATGGAACATGGAACCGCGCTTTTGAAAAGGTAGATTTACTGGAAATTCGCAGGCCATACAAGTATCCTCTGCCGCGCTGGGCAAAGGATTTCAGGATAAAAGAGTGGGAATGTTTCAGCGTCCACAATGAATTTTTTGTGCTGGAAGCCATTTTTTGCAATGTTAAACTGTACAGGATGGCGCAGGTTTTATTATACGAAAAAGAACATGATCAGAAATTTTTTTTCAGGAAGGTAATACCAGGCACAGGATGGCAGCTTCCAATCAATCTTTATAATGCCTCTGTAGACAGCCATTCAGCGCGTTTTTATTTCTGTATTCACAGTTGGCTGGACGCAGGCACTGTAAAGCTGGATGTAAATATTGAAGCCGCGCGCCACCACCCGGCGCTGACAGCCCATCTTGCGTATAATGTTAAAACGCAGGATGTTACTCCGCTGGTCGTTTCGCTTGGGCTCGCCGGCAGACGCATTATGTACGCCTATAAGGCGCTTGCTCCGGTACAGGGCGATATTGTTTTAAACGGGAAGCATATCAATTTAATTCCGGAAAAATGTTCAGGTTTTTTTTATGATTGTAAAGGTTTGTTTCCCTACAGTATGCATACAACTATCTGCAAAGCGATGGGTTTTGATGAGAAAAACAGACGGTTTGGCTTTCATATAGCCGAAAATCAAAGCAGGGAAACCAATAAAAATAACGAGAACGCGTTATGGGTAAACGGGTTACTGACCCCGCTGCCGCCTGTTCTCATTACAATGCCCAATGGCATAGAAGCCGATTGGATTATACAGGATATCGAAGGCATGGTGGATTTGACATTTACCCCTAAAGAGCATAATAAAAGCGGAATAGAGCTCCTTTTTACCAATGCCGATTTAAACGCGCCGCTGGGTTATTATAATGGGATGCTGGTTAATTCTGACGGGGAACGGATTAATATCAAGAATCTATTTGGTACAGGAGAGAAACTCTATTTACGGGTATAATTATGGCTAATAAAGGAAATGCAATTTACGAACCCGGCGAATTAAATCGCGTAAGGCAAAAGCTGGGAGTGGATAATGACGAAGCAAAACGCATGGCTCAGCTTCTGGGCGGGGAAGTAGGCACGGAACGAAATAAAGAGCCTGAAAAATCCAAAAAAAACATCAGGCGTGAAACTGTAGATGTTGTTATTGGGGGAAAAAACAACCGCACCAATTACGCATTCGGCGGCAGTGATGAATCAGGCAGAGAAAATAAATCCAAAAATAAAAATGAAGTATATCCCGGAGATGATCCTGCAGCTCCGTTAAAACTCAGTTACAGGGAAAGGGTAAAAATAGATCAATACGCCGGTCAGGCTATATTTGACATTAAAAGCCCCAAGCTTGTTTTTATTTCCATTTTTTCTTTTTTTAGAGCGCCGATAGACTATGTCAGCCCGCGTTTTGTAAATAAGCGCATGAATGATTATTTTAACAAGCTTGAAAAGCTTATTACTTTGACCAGAAATCTGTTTCCAAGAATTGACATTAAAAGAAACAACCAGTTAAAAAGGGCTTCTCCCGCCGCTTTCAGGGTAATTGATATTATCCGCAGCTGGAATATTGAGACAATCGCGCGTGAAATGACGGAATTGCAGTCTCATCCACGCACGGTAATGTTTTCGGACTTTAATATCATCCTGCGTGAAATTTATAAACCTCTTTGTATTCTGGAAGAACTGGATACAGAAAATATTAAAACTGTGTATAGATTAATTTATAAAATATTATATATAGAAAGCCCCATGGACGCAAAGACTAAATATCAGGATATTATCCGCTCCATTGTAGTGTCATTAACCGATGTAAGGCGCGATGTCCATTTCGGCATGTACCCGCTTCTGATGAAATTGATTTCTGATCGCTACATTCCTTATGAACGGTTTTTTATTGAACGCCATCGCCGCTTTTTGGCTTTTTTGGGCATTACCTCGGCGGATCAACTGAAGTCCGCCGACTTAAATCTGCAGCAGATTGAAAACATCGACACTGAGACTCTTCAGAAGGAGATGGAAGCGTTACAGGCGGAAACCGAAGCTGAAGGAGGAAAAGCGGAAGGAGAGAAAACCGAAGGAGAAAATGCGGAAGAAGAAAATCCGGAAGTTAACGATGAAAGGGCCACTGTTGTTGAAGATTTAAATGATCCGGCGGTTGTTGAACGAAAAGCATTTGAAGAAGCCGAAAGAGCGGATAAAAAAATTCTGGATCAGGGATTGGCGACAATGGAAACCCTCTTCCCCAAAGCCGGCTGGGATAAACTTTCGGAGTTTCCCGATCTTTATCCGTATTTTGCCAATGTTTTCAACCTGAGACATGGTTATGAGTTAATCGCTCCCACAGATCCATTGCAGCAGATTTCCATACTCATGCATGTGCTGGAAGATCTTTTCTACGCGATGCGTTTTATTACTTTTGGCACAATTACCGGTCCTGATGGAAGCCCTGAAAAGATACATGAAGAAATGAATGAGATGTTCCATAACTGGCGGTCTTACATTGATAATAGTTTCATTAAAGGATATCTTCCCAAGTTAACAGAATACTGCCGTATGCTGGAAAATTCAGCGGAAGCCAGAAATTCTGTCTATGCCAAAAAATGCCTGAATGAACTTCACTGGCTTAAACGGCTGTTTTTTGTTCCTTATTACAAGTTTGAATCCTTGGGGCCTCCTCCGTTCCAGAAACAGGACGTTACTTCAATTTATTCCCAGACCAGAAAATTACGGAAAAACCTGACTGCTGTAGCGGCAGGAATTGAACAGGGCGTATACGCCGGCGGAATGTCAGCTAAAGCTCCCTGTGACGGCATTAATAATCCATGGGTGCATTACAATTTCCAGGTTCCGAACGCAATCTCCAGGCGTTTGGGTTTAATGCTGCCCCAGGAAAAAAGAATAAACGCGACTCTTATTTTCTTCTCGCTGGCAGCCGTTACAGTACTGGATCATATTATTAATAACGAAAATAGTTGGGCGTATGATGAAAACCGTCCAGGCCCTCTTTTCCGAAGCATTAAAAACGAAGGATTGATTCCGCAGTTCGGCGTAGATGAAAAACTGGATGCGGACAAAATATTCAGGGAATCGCTTCTGAAGAACACGTAATAATGGACTCTAAATAGTCAAAATAAGTCCCATTCTTAAGTTCATTACGGGGTCCTTATCCAATTTATTAAATATATTTTTATCTTCAAATTCAAACCAAAGCGCCAGATTATCCAAAAACCTATATTTCATGTTAATGATAATGTCCATGCCATAATTATCAATATTCAGAAAACCAATTTCTATATGAGTATACATGGGTATGTCAGAAAAATTTTCCATATCATACCAGAGCCTAAAAGCCATTCCTCTGTAAGTTATACCGTTGTCCGGCTCATCTGAAAACTCAAAATCCATTCTTGCCCACATACCGATTCCTGAAAAAGATTTTATTCCGAAGATGGATTGAAGATCAGTTTTTAGGTTAACATTTCCGCTGACTTGCATATAGGTAACGGGCAGATACAGGTTAATATACATATAACTATCATAATCTAAATCGTATCTGTATTCGCCCTCAATACCGATTAAGCCTTTATACCTGTTACCGGCTGCGGCGCTTCTGTTATAATCGGGGGTAAGCTGATAATCAATTTCATGCGACAGATTAAGATAAAAATTATCCAGAAAATGAAATTTAAAACCGGCGTCAATTCCAAGCCATGACCAGCCCAATATGTCATTTCCCCTGGAATCCTTCATGTCATCATAAATTTCCAGGTAATAATTAACTCCTGCGTAAATTCCCAGCCAGTCCGTTAATACCAGATTATACTTTATTTCTGGGTAAATATAGGGAATTACATTTGATACGTCACTATTATTTACTCCAAGAAAACCTGCGTCAAAATTCAATGAAAATTGCCCGCTCGCCATTAACGGAACGAATAACAGAAAAAATATCAATAAAAATAAATTAATTTTATTAATACGCATTGAACTACCCCTTATATCAGCGGATATCTTCTACCTCAGAGCCTTCCAGCGATTTGGTAATAGCTTCAATTTCCGCGCGGCTGATGCCTGTAATTTTAAAGGTTGCCCGTTTATGCGCGGTATCATCGCCTTCTGATGTGACAAATGCGACTATATTGCCGCCTTTCTCCGCTACTGCGCCCGCGAACGCGGCTAACTGTCCCGGTTTTTCCTTGAAATTAATGGTTATGCGTATCCCCTGATGCCGCGCGCCAAACGCGTTGACGAAAAAGTGGAAAATATCCGAATCTGTAACAATCCCCACCAGCAGGGAACCGTTCATTACAGGCAGGCAGCCTATGCCCTTATCCGCCATGATGCGCGCGGCTTCCTCTATTGTTTCATTTTCCTGCACGGTTACAACATTCTTTACCATTACCTTTTCCACAGTAAGTTTTGAAAGCAGGTAACTGATTTCGTACATATCAAGGCTTGTCGCGGGAGAAGGGCCTGCCTTGACCAGATCTACCTTCGTGATAAGACCTGCAAGCGTATTGTTTTTATTAAGCACCGGTAAATGTCCAATCCGCTCCTTATCCATCATGGAACGCGCGTCGGCAAGTGAAATTTCAGGATGAGTATATACCGGATTCCTTGTCATTATTCCTGACACGATCATAATTATTTAACCTCCAAGATACGCGGCTTTTACCGCTTCATCTTTTAATAAATCGGCGGCCCTGCCGCTCTTTACAATTTCCCCTGTCTCAAGGATATATGCGCGTGACGCTGTAGCCAGGGCTTTATACGCGTTCTGTTCAACCAGCAAAACTGTTGTTCCGCTATCATTGATATTTTTAATAACAGAAAAAATTTCATCTACCAGTATCGGGGCAAGCCCCATTGAAGGCTCGTCGAGTAACAAAAGGCGCGGTTTCGCCATCAATGCGCGTCCCATGGCAAGCATCTGCTGTTCGCCGCCTGAAAGGGTGCCGGCCATCTGTTTGATTCTTTCTTTAAGCCTTGGAAAAATTACAAAAACTTTTTCCATATCTTCGCGAATCGGATCGCTTCTGGTATACGCTCCCATCTCCAGATTATCGCGCACGCTGAGATTGCCGAAAATGCGCCTGCCTTCTGGAACCTGCACCAGACCAGCGGATACAATTTTGTCAGGCGGCATGGAACTGATATTGACATCGTCAAAAATGACAGCGCCCTGGCTTTTCTTTATAATGTTTGATATGGCATGAAGCGTTGTTGTTTTTCCCGCGCCGTTAGCGCCGATTAATGTTATAATTTCCCCCTGCATTACTTCAAAGGAAACGCTGCGCAAAGCGCGGATAGCGCCGTAATTTACGGTAAGATTTTCTACTTTTAAAAGAACATGAGATGAGTTATCCATCTACAGCCTCCGTTCCCAGGTAGGCTTTTATTACCGCCGGATTCTGCCGTATCTCCTGCGGCGTACCCGCGGCGATTGTCCGTCCGTAATCCAGAACCAGAAGCCGTCTGCAGATGCCCATAACAAGGCGCATATCATGTTCTATCAAAAGGATCGTTAAACGAAATTTATCCCTGATAAAACCGATAATTTTCATTAAATCTTCGGTCTCCTGGGGATTCATTCCAGCGGCGGGTTCGTCAAGCAAAAGAAGGGAAGGATTGGAAGCAAGCGCCCGGGCTATTTCCAGCTTGCGCTGCTCACCGTACGGAAGATTCATCGCAAGCTCGTCTTTTTTGTGCTGAATTTTAAATAGCGAAAGCAGTTCAAGCGCCTGAGCGCGCATTCTCTCTTCATCAAGGCGGAAACGTTTCAGGCGAAACAGAGCGTCGACAGGACCGGATGTTCTGCTTGAATGCAGCGCGATGCGGATATTGTCTTCGACAGAAAGTTTTGTAAAGAGCCTGATATTCTGAAATGTTCGCGCGATGCCAAGATGATTCAATTTCGCCGGGGAAAAACCCCTTACAAGGTGGGTGCTACCCCTTCTGTCGCGGAATTCAATATCTCCTCCTGTCGGAGTATAAATACCGGAAAGCATGTTAAATACAGTTGTTTTCCCCGCTCCGTTCGGGCCTATTAACCCGACCAGTTCTCCGTGATATAACTCGCAGGAAAAGCCGCTTAATGCTTTTAATCCGCCAAAGTCGATGGAAAGATCGTGAACCCTAAGCACTAAATCATCAGAATTAAAAGCAGAGGTTTGAGGATTGGCTGCTGAGAGTACAGGGCTGTTCAATGTCCCGCCTCCCGCTTTTTGGCCCGATTACGCAATTTTAAGCTTATTTTATCCGCAAGACCCACGAAGGAAAATTCCTTCATTCCAAAAAGGCCTTTAGGGCGGAACAGCATAAACAGGATAAGGATCAATGGATAAATGAGCAGGCGGTAATCCTGAAGGAAGCGCAGCATTTCCTGTAAATATGTAAGCACATAAGCGGACAGAATTGAGCCTGTCATTGATCCCATTCCGCCAAGTACGACATAAATTAGGAAGTCTATTGACCTGATAAACTCAGCGGCCTTTGGCTGTACAAAGCCGTTTGCCATTACATAAAGGCATCCGCCTATGCCGGCTATAAAAGCGGCGGTGACAAAGCCTGTCATTTTATAACGGAAAATGTTAATCCCGCTTGCGTTAGCTGCAATCTCATCTTCCCTGCACGCCATTATCGCGCGGCCGTAACTGGAGCGTAAAAAATTCTGCAGGAACGAAAGAGTTACAATCAATGATATTGTAGTCACCGTAAAGGCGAGCTGTTCGTTTAACACCATTGGAGTGATGAACTGTCTGCCGTTGGGACCGCCTGTAAGAGACCTTAAGTTTATAAACACTACGCGGATAATCTCGCCGAAACCAAGTGTTACAATGGCAAGATAATCGCCTGAAAGTTTCAATACGGGAAACCCGATTAGGAAACCCGCGAAAGCTGTAACAAGAATAGCGCATAACACCGCTGCAGGCAGAGGCAGACCTACATCAAGATTGAAAAATATACAGGAATATGCGCCAATTGCCAGGAACCCGGCCTGTCCAAGCGAGAGCTGTCCTGTGACGCCTACAATCATGTTAACCGACATTGCCATTATGGCGTTCACTCCGCCCATGGTTAAAATGCGCGTTGTGTAAGGATCGATTATGTCCGCCTTCATGAGTAAAAGCGGAATAACTACGGCAAGAGCGCCTGTAATGCCTAGTATAAGAGTGGATCGAAGCGGAAATTTACTCGCCATGCTGTTATACCTTTATCCTTGCCTTTTTGCCAAGAATGCCGGTGGGTTTAAACAGTAAAACGATAATCAATATTGAGAATGAAATGGCATCGCTGAACTGGCTTGAAATGAATCCCTTGGTAAAGGTTTCCGCGATGCCTAAAATGAAACCGCCAAGCATGGCTCCGGGAATTGAACCGATACCGCCCAGAACCGCGGCGACAAACGCTTTAAGACCGGGCATCATGCCCATCAGGGGGTTCACCTGCGGATACGCCGACGCGTAAAGAACGCCTCCCGCGGCGGCCAGCACAGAACCCAGAGCGAAAGTAAAAGAAATTATTTTGTTAGCCGAAATCCCCATAAGGCTCGCGGCCTGCAGATCAAAAGAAACAGCCCGCATGGCTTTGCCGCGTTTGGTGTAATTGACTATGTAGTTTAACGCAAGCATTAGCAGGGCGGAAAGGATTATTACAATTACCTGTATATTTGAAATGGACAATTCATCCAGAATGTTTATATTTATTACAGCCGGGCGCGGAAACTGGCGGGGGTTCGGACCGATAAAGGGCAGAACCCGCGCGCCGTTTTCCAGAATTAAGCTGATCGCGATGGCTGTTATAAGCGAATTAAGACGGGGTGAAGCTCTCAGCGGGCGGTATGCGAAACGCTCAATTGTTACGCCCAAAGACGCGCATACAATCATCGAAACAACAAATGCAAGCAGCATTCCCAAAGGACCCGCGCCGATTGCGCTTAACACAAAGAACGCTGTGTACGCGCCCACCATCAGAATATCGCCGTGAGCGAAGTTGATTAACAGGACTATGCCGTAAACCATGGTATACCCCAGGGCAATCAAAGCGTAGATTGAGCCCAGAGAAAGTCCGTTAATCAACTGCTGCAATACGATCATTTAAAGGTTTACCTTATTAAACAAACCCTAGCGCGGATTTACAGTCGCTTTATACGCGTTTGCCAGCGCACCGCCCTTACGGACGATCTCCAGTATCGTAGCTCCCTTTATGGGGTCACGGTTGGCGTCAAAACGAATGTTTCCGGTAACATAAGTGCCGCTGATTCTTGCAATCGCGTTTTTAACAGCGGGAGGATCAAATGAATTGGCCGCTTTAATGCCGTCGAGGATCAGCATCATGGCGTCATAACCAAGAGCGGCGAACTGTGAAGCTGTTCTGTTAAATCTGGACTGGAAAGCCCTGACAAATGCGACGCCTTTTGGATCTGTTGTGTCAGACGCGAAGCCTGAGGACCAGTAACCGTTGAGCACTTCATCACCTGCGTTATCAATAAGACCGTCCCATCCGTCTCCGCCGACAAGAGCGCATGTAATCCCCTGATCGCGAAGCTGTTTGGCCTGCAGTGATACATCGTTATAATAGTTGGGAAGGTACACTACATCGGGATTCGCGGCCCTGATGCGGGTTACCTGCGCGTTAAAATCAACATCGCCTGTCTGATAGGCTTCGTCAGCGGCAATTTGGCCGCCCAATGCCCTGAACTGCCTTTTAAAAGCGTCCGCAAGCCCTGTGTTATAATCCGCGCCTGCATCGTACAGTACAGCCGCTCGCCTGCTTCCCAGTGTCTGATACGCAAAATCAGCGCCGACTACTCCCTGGAAAGGATCGATAAAACACGCGCGGAAAATATAATCGCCGGCTTTGGTTACATCTACATTGGTAGCTGAAGGCGATATCAGCACAACCCTGTTCATTTGAGCCAAAGTGCTGATTGCCTGAGTAGGACCGGAAGTGCTTGAACCGACCATAAAGGAAACCCTGTCTCTGCTGTTTAGTTTTGTAAAAGCATTTACGGTTTTTTCCGCGTTCCCTTCATCGTCTTCGGAAATCAGAACCAGTCTGCGGCCCAGAATCCCGCCTGCGGCATTTACTTCCTCAATGGCTAGCAGAGCTCCGTCTCGTGATTCATTGCCATAAAAAGCAACCGGTCCTGAAAGCGGGAAAATAGCGCCGATATTTACTACATCAGCCTGCCCTCTGGCTCCGGCAAACGCCATTGACACAGCAAAAATCGCTATGGCAAACAATAATACAATCCTTTTCATAACATATCCTCCTATAAAATATGATACGGAAAAGGCGCGTGTTCTTCTAAAGTTATCCAAAGATAACTGCAGATAAACACACGCCTTTGTGCATTGAAAACCTGCAACTACAGGTTAGTTTAATGATAAATAATTGAATAATTCATGTCAATAGAATTATTCAACGGCTGTCGTTTTTTTTACGGAAAATATCACACTATTACAGAACGACTGCTTAATTTCACCCGCGATCTTTAAACGGCACATAAGGCCGCTGCTTTGTTACAGATTTGTACGCGGGACGGATTATCTTTCCGTTGTTTACAAGTTCTTCAAGCCTGTGAGCGCCCCAGCCCGCTATACGCGAAACTGCGAAAAGTGGCGTGAAAAGCTCTTCGGGCAGGTCTAGCATACTGTACACAAAACCTGAATAAAAATCGATATTGGCACTTACGCCTTTGTAAATTTTACGTACTTTACTTATAATTTGGGGCGCCAGCGTTTCAACTTTTGAATAGAGAAGATATTCATCATTGCGTTTTTTTTCCACTGCGAGCTGCTCGACAAACTGACGGAAAATCAGCGCTCTTGGATCTGACAATGAATAAACAGCGTGGCCCATTCCGTAGATCAAACCCGCGCGATCAAATGCTTCCCTGTTAAGCAGCTTTTCAAGATAGGCGTTAATTTCATCATCATCGTCCCAGTCCTTTAAATTTTCCATCATATCGCGGAACATCTGCACGACTTTTATGTTTGCTCCGCCGTGCCTTGGCCCCTTGAGCGAACCAAGAGACGCGACAACCGCGGAGTAGGTATCAGTATGTGAAGATGTGACAACATGATTTGTAAATGTTGAGTTATTGCCGCCTCCGTGTTCCGCGTGAAGCACCAAAGCAAGATCCAAAATCTGCGCTTCAAAAGCGGTATAACTGGAATCCTGACGAAGCATAAAGAGCACATTTTCCGCTATGGAAAGTCCGCTCTGGGGCGTGTGAATAACAAGGCTCTTGTTTTCATGATAATGCGAAAATGACTGATAACCGTAAACCGCAAGAAGCGAAAACCGCGCGATTAGGCTGATTGACTGACGTAAAACATTTTCAACGGAAATATCATCTGGATTGTTATCAAAGGCGTAAAGGGTCAATACGCTCTTCGCGAGGGAGTTCATCATGTTTTTGCTTGGAGAGTTCATGATTGTGTCGCGGACAAAATTATCGGGCAGTTCCATGTTATTCTGAATAAGTGCCGAAAAGTCCTTTATTTCACTGCTATTGGGCAGATGTCCAAAAAGTAAAAGAAAACATGTTTCCTCAAATCCAAAGCGATTCTCGCTCATAAATCCCTGGACAATTTTCTGTATATTTATGCCCCGGTAAAAAAGTTTGCCCTCGCACGGAACCATGTCTCCGTCTTCTATCACATAAGAGACTATCTCGGAAATTTCTGTTAAACCTACCAGTACGCCCTTTCCGCTTATATCCCTTAAACCGCGTTTTACCTCATATTTTCCATAAAGCTCATTGTCGATCATACCCTGTTCAAGCAGAAGTTTAGAGTATTTCTCAATAAATTTATTATCAGATTCGTTTTCCATGAAGATATATTATCTTAAAATCCTGATTTACAATACCCTGTAGCTGATGAAAAAAATTACGGATTTATCCTGGAGTCTGTTTTATCTGTATTTCTGGGATATTTCACAGAATTGATCCTGAATTTGAACTACAGCTTCGGCAATAACAGGATCAAACTGCGAATTCCTTCCGTCCAGAATTATCTGCATCGCTTCTTCATAACGCATGGCGGATTTATAAACGCGGGCGCTTACAAGGGCGTCGTAAACGTCAGCTAACGAGGCCAGGCGCGCTGTCAGGGGAATTTCTTTTTCCCTTAGCTGCCGCGGGTAACCTTTGCCGTCCCAGCGTTCATGATGACCGTAACAAATGTCTTCGCAGTGCCTCAGGTACATGGATGTGTTTACATCACCCAGTTCGCCGATTATTTCTTTGCCCCTTATTGTGTGGGTTTTCATAATTTCGTATTCATCCGGCGTAAGCCTGCCGGGTTTAAGGAGGATCCTGTCGGGGATTGCGATCTTTCCAACATCATGAAGGGCCATGGATTTCATGATTATTTCAGGGTTAAGTCTAATTAATTCATCTGCGTAAGCAGATTCGCTTTCTATAAGATAATCTGCCAGCGTTTTTACAAAGAGCTGGGTTCTTTTTACATGTTCGCCTGATTCCAAATCGCGCTTTTCAATGACATTGGCGAGTCCCTGCAGGGCGTTGTCCAGGGTTTTGGTAGCTTCCGCTGTTTTTTCCGCCACCATCTGTTCCAGACTGTCACTGTAATTTTTTAATTCAATCTGGTTTCTGACTCGCAGTTTTACAATCTCCGGCAGAAACGGCTTGTTAATAAAATCCACAGCGCCTGCGGATAACAGTTCGCTTTCAGAATCATTTTCAGCGGTAATAAAAATTACAGGAATCCGTTTAAGCGCATTGTCGGTTTTTAAAATTTCAAATAATTCGCGGCCGTTCATCTGGGGCATCATAACATCCAGAAGCACGATCTTCGGAAGAGGAGAGACCTCGCGGAGCGTTTCCAGGGCTTCTTTGCCATTGGAAGCGGTTATGACATTATAATCATCTTTAAGAATCTCTTCCAGAATAATAACGTTTACATCGACATCGTCGACAACCAGTACTGTTGGAATTTTTTCAGGCATATTGCGCAATAACCTTTTCTATTTCAGCTATAGTCTGATGATAAACATTTTTTACAAATGTTATCTGTTTTGGGTTTAATTTCCCGTTCTTTATCTGCGATTCAAGTTCTAAACTCTGCTTTGATAATTCTGTAAGGGCCAGGTTTGCCGCAAGCCCCTTAAGCGTATGCGATGAAACCTTAACCTTTTCCATATCCCCTTCTGCCATGGCGGCTTCAAGATCATTAAATGAAGGATCATCTTTAAATTTAGTCAGTAATTTGGCATAGAGTTTGACATTATTCATAACTCTTTTGACGCCTTCTTCCGTATTAATATAAACAATATTGTCAGCCAAAAAACACTCTCCTTTATCGTTTATCCGCTTTTAGATTACCCAGGCGGCTTACGATCATCGTTCCCGGTAAATGATCCGTCCCCGGCTTAAATCGTAGGGGGACAGAGCGACCTTTACCCGGTCGCCAGGGACAATACGGATATAATGTTTGCGCATTTTACCGGATAAATGAGCCAGTATAAGGTGCCCATTCTGATTATCCAGTTCTACGCGAAACATGGTATTGGGCAGAGCTTCCCGTACAACGCCCTCTACCTCTATTGCTTCTTCTTTCGCCACTGATACTCCTTAAACTGAGTCTGTTAAAATGCGGACGCATTTTAACAGACTGCTCTGAAACAGCATTTTCCTGACCTATATGCCGGAAAATGCGCGGTTTGCTGATAAAGTTATGGCTTTATAAACAAACACAAGCGAGGTTGTTCCAAAAACGCGAACCTGCGGTTCGAAAGTTTTGGAACAGCCTCATGTAAATAATACATTTAAAAATATCTTATGTCAATTCGCGTCTGAAGTTTTTTGGTCTGTCTTTTAGAAGACCGTTTATATAATATCATGTTATGGATTGCCCGGCATGGCACTCGACATTTTTTAAGATACGGATAATAATACCTGAAGATGGTTGATGCGGGCATCGATTCAAAATTAATTCAAAAAACAGAACTCTTTACCGGCATGACACAATCAGAAATTGATTTTATAACAGCTCATTCACAGATGATTAACCTGCCCAAAGATAATCTTTTATTTTCATCAGGAGAAAAAGCGTCCTGTTTTTATATTTTGGCAAGCGGAGAAATTCGGGTTTATAAGAAAAAAGATGATCAAGAAGAAGAAATGGCGTATTTTTCATCAGGTGATACTATCGGAGATTTTGACTTTGCACGCGGAGCGGAATATGATGCCTGCGCTGAAGCTGCCCAGGATTCGCAGTTAATAGTGTTTCCGGGGCGCGGTTCTACATTGGATTCTCTTGCAAACATGGATCCCGGCACGATTTGCAGTATTTTGCTTAAAGCCATTTTAATGATGACAGAGCGTATAAAATCTACAAACAGGCTTGTTCTTGACAAAATGTCATGGGTTCAGAATATTCACAGGCGCGCCTATGAAGACGCGGGAACCGGTCTCTGGAAACAGACTCTGATAGCGGATGAAATTTTGGGCGCATTAAAAGATCCAGCAGCCCTGATAATGGTAAAGCCTGATCGTTTTAAAATACTGGTAGATTCGCGCGGTCATTTAACCGGAGACGAAACCATGATAAGGATTGCGATAATCGTAAAAAACATTACGCGCGGCATAGGCCACGGCTGGCCGATGCGTTTTAAAAGCAATGAAGTGGGGATCATTATAAACAACAGCAACGCGGCAGAGGCGAAAAAGGTAGCTGAACAATTACTGGAAGAAATTGCGGCAATGGAACCTGTCCCAGCTATGGATGATTTTCCTGAATTTAAATTTTCGGCGACCATATCCTGGACTATCTGGCCGGTTGATGATCCGGACTGGGAAAATTTATATCATGGCGCCAATGCTCTGCTTCTGGATAACTGGAGAGCAGGCGGAGCCAGGATAAGCCATTATTCAAAAACGGAAGGGATATGAACGAAGAAATAATAAATTCGCATTCGATGCTGTCCGCAATTTCCAGGTTATCCCTTTTTTCAAAACTTGATAAAAATGAATTTAAAACAATAGCCGGAGTTCTGAAACTCCTTCATATAAAAAAAGGAGAAGAAATTTTTAAGGAAGGAGACCCCGGAGAGGATATGTATATTCATTTTTCCGGAGTACTGAGCGCTTTCGTAACACAATCTGACGGAACCAGGCGCAGATTATTTGATGTAAATTCCGGAGAGTTTTTCGGAGAGATGTCAATCATTTCCCATGAGCCGCGTTCCGCGACAATATGCGCCGCGAAAGACGCCGAAGCGGTTAAAATAAGTGAAAAGGATTTTTACAGGATTATAACGGACTATCCAATGATTGGTTTTAAATTACTGCGTGCAATCAGCGAAGTGCAAAACAGATGGTTAAACCAGACATCAAAATCTTTCAGTGATTTAATCCGGTGGGGTGAAACAGCGCGCAAAAGGGCCATTACCGATGAAATGACAGGTATTTATAACCGGCGCTTTCTGGATGAATCCATCAAGGAGCGTTTTTTAAATCAATCAATGAAACTGCGCATCATGTCACTTTTGATGATGGACCTGGATAAAATACACGGCATCAATGAAACATACGGCATAAAAGCCGGCGATTTGGTTATAATCTCCGCCGCGGATATTATACGCTCTTGCGTGCGTTCAGGCGACATTCCCGCTCGTCTTTCCGGAGATGAGTTTGCTGTCCTTCTGCCGGATACCGATGAAAAAGCCGCCGCTAAAATCGCCGAGCGTATCAGAAAATTAATTGAAGAAAAAAATATTGAAATTCCCGCAAGTCCCGGCGCGGATGAAACCACATTAATCAATACCCGCACCAGCATAGGCATTGCCGCCGCTCCAAAACACGCCAAAACAAAAGAAACGCTGGAAGACGCCGCTGATATCGCCCTGCGTAAAGCCAAGGATCTCGGCAGAAACCGCGTGGAAGTATACTGCTCCCAAATAGAATTAATTTAACGTCCGCAGCAATGTTTGTATTTTCTGCCGCTCCCGCAGGGACAGGGATCGTTACGCCCGACTTTCGGTGATGTCCGCACAACAGTCTGCGGAGTTATATTCCCTTCCGAATACAGCCATACATCGTTTTCTTTTACAAACTTTGCCGTTTCATGATGAATGTCCTTAAGACCGTCACGTTCAAAAACGGCTTCAAACTCAACGATTCCTTCGGAGTCGGCGGGACTGCCTTTTTCAGTAGAAATAATTTTAAGCCCAAGCCATTTTGACTGTTCGCTCCAGTCGCGCGTAGATTTGGGATCAATGTCATCTTTTCCACGCTTCGTGCAGGTATTGATTATGTAGTCAATTTCGTGTTCAGCATAAGCTGAGTAACGGCTGCGCATAAGCGCTTCCGCTGTTGGCGCTTTCATTTTTCCGCTGATATACGGTTCGCAGCAATCCTGATAATCGCGGCCGGAACCGCATGGACAATTTTTCATTGTTATACATTACCACAAAAATATATTTGATGTAAATAATCATACGCTTATCGTATAGAGATTTGAGCCGAAATCACCGAGTAATCTTATTTTATTGTTATAATAACTTCCTATAAACTGATTATTGAGTAAAACTCCGGCGGCAAGAGCGCTGCCTGTGCATTCGTAATTTTCAATGCAGTCGGTAAGAGCGTAATGGCGGTTAACAGTTCTGAGTATAAAGCCCGCGGGATTCAGCGTAATTGGCAGAAGGTGTTTGACAAGGCCGCCGAAGCGTTTAATGTAAAGCCGCTGTGGACGGGTTGTTACTTTATACAAGGATTCGCTTTTTAAGCCTGATATTCTCAGCGTATCCTGCTCTTCGCCCGCTTCCGCCTGCATCTGGAAAAAACCCGCTATGGCTTCATCATTGCCGCGGCAGAGCCAGATTGTTTTGTTGGCATGTCTGTTTGACGGCGCTGGCAAACGCTCAAAAGCGCCGTACTGTAAAGTTTTTCTGTGTTTTTTATAAAAGGCAATTTGATCTTTTATTTCGCGTTTTTCCACAGGCGTTAAAAAACGCAAGTCCAGTTCATAACCAAGGCAGCCGAAGCATGCCGCGTTAAATCGGGCGGATAATGGCGTTTCGCGTAACGTTTGCTGATGCGGCGAGTCAGACACATGAGCTCCCATTGCTGACTGCGGGTACAGGAAAAAAAGGCCGCCCTGAATGCTGAGCCTCGCGGCGGGATCTGTGTTATCCGATGTCCAAACCTGCGGAGAGAAACATAACATTCCCAAATCAAAACGGTTTCCTCCTGATGAACATGATTCAAGCAGTATGTGCGGCCTTGGAAAAAATATCCGCTTTAGTATGTCATAAAGGCCGAGTATGTAACGGTGGAAGAATTCGCCCTGATTTGCTATATGTCCTGAATAACATTCGCTTATGTGCCGGTTCATGTCCCATTTCACATAACACGCGCCTGTTTCATCAAGCGTCCTGCTGACAGATTCCACTATGTAATCGCGTACAGAAGGATTGCAGAGATCCAGAACCATCTGATTGCGTCCAAGTGCAGGCTCGCTTCCCGGCTGGCGGACTGCGTATTCAGGATGAGCGCGGAATAGAGAGGAATTTTCATTTACCATTTCCGGCTCGAACCAGATACCGAAATCAAGCCCGATGCGGTGCACTTTACGGGCGAAATTTTTCAATCCATGCGGAAATTTTTGTTTATTGGGCGAATAATCGCCAAGACCGGCCTTGTCATTATCGCGCCCTTCAAACCATCCATCATCCAGTACAAAAAGTTCCATGCCAAGTTTTTTCGATATGCGGGCAAGGGAAAGAAGCTTCCGCTGATTATATTTGAAAAAACACGGTTCCCAGCTGTTATAAAGCACCGGCCGCTCCTTACCCTGCCAGTATTCGGGAGTTATGTGCTTATTCACAAATGAATGAAAGTTATTGCCAAGTCCGTTAAAACCATTATTACTAAAAGTTATAACGGCTTCGGGAGTCTCAAAACTTTCTGCGCTTTCAAGCGTCCATTCAAAACAATGAGGGCTAATCCCTATTCCGGCGCGGACCAAATCATGACTGTTCAGTTCAGCAAAACCGTAATGATTTCCCGAGTAAATCAAATTGAAACCGTAAACCCTGCCGTGGTTCTCCGCCGCTCCGTTTTCACATAACAGAAAGCCGGGGTTGTGTTTATTGCTGCTTGAGCCTGTCCTGCTCTCGTTTACAAAGACGCCGTATTGCAAAGGCCTGTCGTGCCTGTGCGCTTCCCGCGCCCAGTCGCCGTCAAATGTAACGAGTGTAAAGCCCATATCGGGCATATCGAACATCATGCTCAGAAGGCGGCGGATAACCAGGGGACGGCTGTCATTATTCTCAAGCACAGCGCGGCGTGTTATGCAATTTGTTTCTTCATAAACAGTATAAATCAGGGTAAGAGTAACAGCGCATGTTTTATCCCGCATCCTGAGCGCCAAAGACGCGCATTCATCATTAGCGCCGCGCGAAGACGGCAGTTCCTTCATTGGTATAAAACCATCTTTAATATTATGGCTATCATATACAAAATCAGTAATAAAACTGTTATCCGGCATTTTAATTTCCGCAGGCGGGAGACGGTAATCACCCTTGCCTGCGCCTGACCATTCAAGGCACATCGTATCCAAACAGTAAAGTGAATCTTCCTTATTGTACATTACAGTTGATCCTGACTGCGCTGTGCGTTTGGGAGCGATGGCTTCAATGTCAGACGCGGAATCCGATGAGTCCAGTTTTGCGCCGTAGTAGATATGCTCAGGATGACCGAATTTCGTTATGCGGAAAATATACTCGGTATCGCGCGTGTGAAGACGAAATATGTTATCTGCAAATGTTATCACTGATACTGCCTCCGTTCATTTTTAACTGTAATCCTGCGGCGCGACATACTCATCGTAAATTTCTTTGGTTACGCATTTACTTTTTATAATGGCGGTAAAAAAGTTTCCGCTTTTTTTTACCGTGCGTTTCTGTGTCGAATAATCAACATGAACCAGTCCAAAACGCGCGCTTTCGCCTTCACACCATTCAAAATTATCGGTAAAGCACCAATGATAATAACGCTCCACGGGAAGACCGCTGTCAGCAAGAGCTTTCAGGTGATCGTAGATGTACCGGCAGCGAAAGGAGTCGCTGTTGTCGCAGGTTCCGTTTTCTGTAATGTAGACAGGTCTCTTTAACAGTTTGTATAATTCGCCGGCGCATGATGTTATCCCTTGAGGATATATTTCCCAGCCCAAATCATTGTGAGGTCCGTCTTTTCGCGTACCATCCGCGAATGATGACACTGTTGAACGGGTGTAGTAGTTCAGTCCCAAAAAATCCGCGTATTCTCCGGGGCGCGCATTAAAGTATTTTTTAAGCGGAAATAAAAAACGTCCCAGTAAACATGCGCGCGTTAACACATCCTGAAACATTAGTGATGTAAGATGCGCGCACAGACAATGCCAAAGATTCCATTTGTTTTTAGGCGCGAATACGCGGGCGTGATGTGCAAATCCGACCTTTGTGTTTGCATAACCCATTTCGCTGCGCAGCGAATGAATCAAAGCGTATGCTTTAATGTGGCATGCTGCCATTACAGACTGCACTTTCATGGCTGTCAGCATGGAATGTTTGCCGGGCGGAAATTCGCCTGTATTATATCCCATAACGGCGAAAACATTCGGTTCGTTTAACGTAACATACTCGTCAGCAAGATCGCCTAACTGCCTGACAGCGTATTCTACAAAACCCAGGAAAACAGGAATGTTCGCAGGTTCCGCAAAACCGCCCGACTCTTCAAACCACAGCGGATTGGTAAAGTGATGAAGCGTAAGAAGCGGCGCGATGCCTTTGTTTTTCATGTATTCAAGGAGACGGCGATACCATCTTACGGCATCCTCATTATAGCGGCCTTTTTGCGGCTCAATGCGCGCCCATTCAATACTCAATCTGTAAATGCTTATACCCATTTCAGACATGAGATCAATATCTTCTTTCCAGCGGTTCAGGTGATCATTTGCGCGTGCGGGGTTGGATCCGTCGTGAATGCGCCCCTTCTGATACCAGTCACTCCATGTATGTGTAAAACCGCCTCCTTCAATTTGCGTAGCCGCGGAAGCTACGCCAAGCGTTATGTTAAGGTTCATGGATAAATTTTATCATGTTTTTTAATTAAGAGCCACATCGGCGGGCAGGAACATGAAATATCAGTAGTTTATATTCAATATTGTTTCTTCCGTATTCCGTGTTGAAACATCCCTTCCTGCGCGTTACAATATTATATGACCGGAAAACATCTTACCGTAACCGAACTTACAGAAAATATCCGCAGATGTCTAGAAGGCTCATTCTCTGTTGTTATGGTCGAAGGAGAGATGTCCAATTGCAGACCGGCAAGTTCCGGACACCTTTACTTTAACTTAAAAGATACTAACGCTAAGATCGATGCCGTGATGTTCAAAAACAGGCTGAGAACGCTGAATTTCGAGCCGAAGGACGGGATGCTGCTGCGTGTGCGCGGAAGCCTTTCTGTTTACGCTCCCAGGGGAACTTACTCAATTGTATGTGAAGAGATGGAAATGGCGGGAGCGGGAGAAATTCTTGCCATGCTTGAAAGAAGGAAACAAAAACTATCGGCAGAAGGGCTTTTTGATTCTGAACGCAAACGTCCTCTTCCCCGCTTTCCCGCTGCTGTAGGCGTTGTCAGTTCTCCGACAGGAGCTGCGGTACGCGACATCTTAAACATTCTGGGAAGGCGCGCTTCGGGAATCAAAGTGATAATTTTACCGGCGCTTGTTCAGGGCGGCGATGCCGCTTCCGTTATTGCGGCAAGGATTAAACAGGCTAACCTATGGCGGTTAGCTGATGTACTCATTGTGGGAAGGGGCGGCGGTTCTCTTGAAGATCTTCTGCCCTTTTCAGACGAAGAAGTTGTGCGCGCTGTTTCTGAATCTGATATTCCCGTAGTAAGCGCTGTGGGCCATGAGATTGACTGGGCGTTATGCGATTTTGCGGCCGATTTGCGCGCTCCTACTCCTTCGGCGGCCGCGGAACTTGTCAGCGAAAACTTTTTCGCTGTTGCAGATTCAATCAGAACGACATCGCAAAATTTAAAAAACATCATTAAAGCGCGGCTGGAAAGGGCGCGCCTTCTTTTAAAACCGTTTTCTCCGGAAGATATGGAATACCGTTTCCGCGCCATCCTGCAGCCGCATCTTGTGCGTTTTGACGACGCCAAGGAAGCGCTGATTAATGCAGTATCGGATAAATGCGCGGATCTTCGCGGCAGAATGGAACTGGCGTCCGCTGTTCTTGAAGCGGGAAGCCCGTTAGCTGCAATGGAGAGGGGGTTTTCGGTTGTGACAGATTCAGGCGGCAGCGTTATTCGCAATTCCGCCGGCGTTAAAAAAGGCGAAATGCTGCGCATAAGGCCGCTGAAGGGCGAAATAACCGCAATAGCACAGAGCGCTGCGACATGATTTATTTTATATATAAATAACGACAACAGGGGAGAAAATATGGCTAAAAAAACAGCGCCGGCCGCTGCGGCATCCAAAAGCGGCGGTATGAAAAATTTTGAAGAGAGGCTTCAGCGCCTTGAAACGCTTGGAGAGCAGATTCGCAAAACTGATATTCCGCTGGATGAGGCGCTTAAGGCTTTTGAAGAGGGAATCCGCCTCGCGCGGACCCTGGAACGCGATCTTGAAAAAATTGACAGCCGGATCGAGATACTGATGAACTCAAGCGATGCGCTTGGCGATGAATCGCCTGATATGGAACTTTTCGGCGAGGGAGAATAACGCGCGTATGGATGCCGCGTCCCGCATAAAGATACTGCCGCCAGAAGAGGCAAGACGCATCGCGGCGGGCGAAGTAATCGACCGTCCGGCTGCCCTGATTCGTGAATTCCTTGATAACGCAATAGACGCATCTTCAGCTAACATTGAGGTGTCTGTCGAGGAAGGCGGCAGTAAAAAAGCTGAAGTAGCGGATGACGGCGAAGGAATGAACCGCGGGGATCTGGAACTCTGCTGGCTGACCCATGCCACAAGCAAGATACGCGGTCTTGACGATCTGAATACTTCTCTTACTCTTGGTTTCCGCGGAGAAGCGCTGGCCGCAGCTGCGGCCATATCGCGCCTTGAAATAGTGAGCAGCGCCGACGGCAGGGAAGCATGGCGTCTTGAAACAGGACCCGGTGAAAACTATCCTCCAAGAATTGAACAGGCGCGGCGGACAAAGGGCGCGACTGTCAGGGCTTTAAACCTGTTTGGCAGCATTCCCGCGCGTAAACGTTTTTTAAAAAGGGAAGGAAGCGAAGCCGCTCTTTGCAGACAGGCTTTCCTGGATAAAGCGCTTGCGTTTCCCGCCATTAATTTTCGTTTTATTCAGGACGGAAAGTTAAAGGATTTTTTTCCCGCAGTATCATCCAAAAAAGAACGTTTCGCATCCGCATTATTAAAAACGGGCGATGTAAATTTTCTTCACGAGATAAATGTTAAAGGCGCAGGCTTTTCCGCCGTAATTGTAATCGGCGGCCCGGAACTTTACAGGAGCGACAGGCGTCAGCTTTTTGTATTCGCAAACGGAAGAAAAGTTCAGGATTATTCGCTGATTCAGGCTCTGGAATACGGTTCCCAGGGCTGGTTTCCGAACGGCGCTCATCCTGTTGGGGCTCTCTATATTGATATCGATCCGTCGCTTGCAGACTTTAACATTCACCCGGCAAAACGCGAAGTCCGTTTCCGCGATTCTGGCGCAATTCATCATGCCGTTACCGGAGGAATTAAAAGTTTTTTTCATAATTATTTTTTGAAGAATTCCCAAATAAAAGATTCAAACGCAAACTCGCAGGACGCGCAGGCGCAGGGTGCGCAGAGGGAAGAAGGAGAATTTAATTTTTCACATAACTCCTACAGGGTTACGCGGGATACAAACGCGCAGGAAAAATTTTCGAATAACAGCTTCGCGCCTGCGCAAAACCATTGGCTCCGGGACCATGAAAAAACCTATGATATAAATTTATCAAATCTCCGTGAAAAACAGTTTAACAATATTTCTTTTACAAATGAATCCGCTCCTGTTTACGGAAACATGCGCTTTGCGGGCAGAATTTTCGGGATTTTTATTTTAATTGAATGGGGAGATAAGCTTTACATTATAGATCAGCACGCCGCGCATGAGCGTATTCTTTACAACCGGTTTCTGTCTTTGCCTGTTCCCAAACAGGAACTGCTCGCGCCGATTCCATTCTGTACGGAAAGCGATGAGGAAGACGCCTTTCTTGAAAAAAAGCGGGATGAGCTGTCCCGTCTTGGAATAGATATTGAAAAAGACGAAAACCATTCAGTAAAAAACTGGCGCATTGAAGCGTTACCTGCAAACTGGCGTCTGGGGGATGCTGCGACTGTAAAGGAAATTCTTGAACTGCGTACAGCCGGTGAAAATATGGCGGAACGCTGGGCAGCCTCTCTGTGCTGCCGCGAGGCCATAAAGGACGGAGATTATCCTGATGATGAAACAGCTTTTGCCATCGGCAGAGAAGCCCTTGATCTTCCGGATCCGCGCTGCCCGCACGGCAGACCCATCTGGACAGAGATAGGCAGGGACGCGTTGTATAAAGCTGTCAGGCGAAATTAAAATATTTTATAATAATACGATTTTCTGCGCTATTAGTTTTGCCAGATAGAATTTTGAATCCAAATTTCCGCCTGAATCATATTCCAGGAAAGTCTGAAATTCTGCGACAAATGATTCAGGCAGCGCCGGCAGCTCGCATACCTGCTTAAAATAAGCGCGGTGCGACGGTTCAAAACGCTTATTGGCGCAAAATAAGGTAAGGCATGCCGTTTTGATAAAACCAGCGGACGCGATTAGATAATGAAACTTGTCGCCCTGAAAACAGGCGGCGCCCAGGTCTGACAGGAAATGTTCCATCTTCGACTGAACTGAATTGCGCATTTCTTTCCAGAACTTGTCTCCTATTTTTGTCAGGCGTTCCCTTATGTCATGTATCCAGTTGGTGCGGGAAAAAATTATTTCACAATTCGCAAGCCTGTAAAAACCGTAAGTGCCTGAATCCTTGATAAGCCAAAGAGAATCGTGGTTTGTTGTCGCAATTTTTACAAGCTCGTTTATTTTTTCTGTCTTCTTGAATTCCAGCCGCACTGGAACATCCCCTATAAGAAAACGATCTTTTTCACTCTGGTCTGAATTTTCAAAAGCCGCAACATCATCACCGTACATGCTGCACCGCTTTTCCGCATTGGGAATGGGAGAAGAATAAAATACATCCAGAATAAGGGCGAAGTACGGATCCAGCGTATCGGGCATGGCGGCTTCGTTTAATGTAATGCAATCCACCCCTTCCCATGATGAGAGAATTTCCGTAAAGCGTTCCACCAGAACTTTGGTCTTATATTTCATTGCAGTTCTCCGTATAATGAATATAAACATTGTATCATGATGTTTGAAAAAAATTCAAGTTATAAAAATATTTGAGAAATAGAATGAATAAAAATAAAAAAAAACGGAACGCTTTTTTTCTTGCGCTTGTTCCCCATCGCGATGCCAGAGTTCTTGCGGGAAAATACAGTGATGCGCTGATTAAAGCAGGGCTTACAGGCGTTTATAAATTTCCCTGTGTGGCTCCTGCCGCTGTTCTGCCGCGGCCTTTATGTGATGATGAATTAAAAAAAATAGCGTTCTCTCTCAGAGAAGACATGGGAATGGGAAAATTTTCAGTTACAAAAACGTCGGATGTAAAATTTTCCGCCGGTACGGAAGAGATGACGCTCTTCGGCCCAAGCCTTGATCACGGCCTGTCAACCAGCATGTTAACCAATGACGCGGTGAAAATAAAAAAAATTCTTTCACCTTTGGTAATTGGCGCGTATTTATTGCCGGCTTCTCATCCTGATTATTCAAAAGTTTTGGCTGAAAATTCAGGCCAGCGGTTAAGCTCCGTCATGCCCAACTGTGACAGGCTGGAATTCCGCGCCGCGGCGGTTGCTAATATGTTCTGGCGGCCTTTTGAAAAAGGCGATAAAAAAGGTTTTAAATGGAAGATCGGAAAACTATTTTGGCTTCCCGCAAAAAGATCCCGTGAAAAACATCTGGATTCTATTTAGAGTCTGTTTAAAAATCCAACTGCGGACAGTTAATTTATAGACAATGCCTGTATGGGGTGATATATTGTAATAAAGTGATAAATGGCAAACAATGTTTTTTGATTATTATTTTTTTACTGTTGACTGTCATGCTTTTTCCGGCAGGCAGCAAAGAAAATGGAAATCAGAAGAAAACCGGTATGATTCTTGTCAAGGGAACGGTCAGGCTTATCGGCAGCGATAACTTTCCTCAGCTTGTAATCAGCGGTTCCGAAGACCAATGGTATGTTAAAGGGGAAGACTGGGATAAACTGTATGATCTGCAGCACAAGACAGTAACAGTGGAAGGCCGGGAAACCGTAACAGAAATGAGATTCGCCAGCGGACTTTTCGCAGGCACGCGCCGTGAATTGCAAAATATAAGGATTATTCGGATTGGCGAATGAAATGCCTAGAGCATCAGTAATAAAAATATTTTCATTAAAAGAAATTCTTTTAATATCCTGTTCTCTGTTACTGTTATGCTCCTGCGATCTTTTCATTATAAACCACGTTCCCGGCGCAGACAAAACTTTTTGGGCGTATAATTTTGTTACCGAATCTGATTACAGGATAACCGCCGAGCTTTTGGCCGAAGGCATTTATTGCAATGTCTGGGCGGAAAAAGACAGCGGCGTAAATGCCTCTACCGCTCGGGAAGTCGCGAATGTTTATGACAATAATATTTATGACAAGATGATATCAGTATTCGGATTTTCCAACGCCGATGTCCCGCTTCCATACAACACAAGTATAATCGCCCGTGATATTAACACAATGGATCTTGCCGACATTCTGGGCAATGGGGACGGAAAGCTCACAATCCTCCTTTTGGATATTAAGGACGGATTTGATTTGGAAACTCAAAGATCATATATTGACGGTTATTTCTGGGCGGGAGATTTGTACAAAATTAGCGGATCAAACAGATGCGACATGATTTATATTGATACTTATCCGGGATCGCCCGGGGGTAATACTTCTAATATGACTCTTGCCCATGAAATGCAGCATTTAATGAATCATGTTACAGGTCTGATAAACAGGGATGAAGGCATGGATTTATGGATTAATGAGGGACTTTCCGCAGCCGCTGAGTGGGTATATGCAGACGAACATCCAATAGACAAACTGGACTGGTTTCAGTTAAACGGCAACGGCGATGATTTAACAGGTCTGATTGATCAGGGTAATAATTTTTTTATTTGGGGCAATCGTACCAACGAAAGCATTTACGCCAATCTGGATGACTACTCCACAGTATACCTTTTTTTCCAGTGGCTCAGGGTGCAGACTGACATCGGGATTTACTATGATATAATATCTTCGCCTCATCATAATTATATCGCTGTTACAAACGCGTTTTCCGGCAGGATTGAAAATAGCGAAAACCTTTTAAACTGGGAAACATTGCTTCAAACATGGCTTACAGCGAATTATATCAATACAGCCAATGATCTTTTTGGCTATAAAAATGAACCGTATTTAAATCAAATAAGAGCGCCCGCGCCTCAAGCCATTGATGAAAATATTATGCTCGCTCCGGGAGAAGGCGTCTACAGCAGAATTACGGGAAACTTTAATATACCGCCTGTTCAAGCAGGAAACATCAGATACGCCAAGATTGCTGAAAATATTCTGATTACCTATAATATTAATGTTTCAAATAACAGAAATCCTGAAGCCGGTTTAACAACAGGCAGCCCGATTGCGCCCAATGTTCCTATTGCCTCGCAAGCGCGTTTTATGACATCACCTTATAACGGCCCCTACAGGATAAACTCAAGTGATTTTCCTAGGCAAAACCCATGGGGAAGAAATCTTCTCCAACAGTTGAATCCCTTAAATGACGCCATAAAATGATGAACTAAGCGCTGCAGAACGTTTAAGGATTGGCGGGTATCATATTCATTTCTTGGGTAAACCGCTTTTCAGTATCCTGTAAAAGTACCAGCAAATCGGCATGATTATCTTGACATTTTTTCAGTTTTTTGATAAGTTAATAAAGCAAGCAAGCTGCGGGAATAGCTCAGTGGTAGAGCGCGACCTTGCCAAGGTCGATGTCGCGGGTCCGACTCCCGTTTCCCGCTTTTGTTTATTTTTTGTAATTTAGCCTGTTCCAAAACCCCTAACATAAAAAAGCCAGATGCTTCAAATCTTTGTTATAGTTTGCCGGATCCGGCATGCGATTCTAAAACAATTTAGTCAACCTTGAAGCGCGAAACTTCCCCGACAAGAATATCGATATTTTCCCGGTTATTTCTGCTGATATCGTTTACCTGATTCACCGTTACATTTATTTTCTCTGTTCCCGAAGCCATTTCGTTTACTCCTGCAGATATTTCTTTGGTATCGAGTTCAAGACTTTCGCCTTCTTTAATAACCTGAATACTTGCCTTTAGCATTTCTGTGGAACCGCCTTTTACCTTTTGGGTTATATCGTTTACTTCGCTTATGGCCTGGAGCACCAGTTTGCTTCCTTCTCCCTGTTCCTCCATTGCGCTGCGGATAT
>WQSN01000008.1 GCA_009787835.1 Treponema sp. | reverse complement strand
CAAGTATCACTACTAAAGAAGAAATTTATTATTAATATCCTGCATATAAATATGTTTCAGAAATTAATTACTCCTAAGGCGTGTGTGTGAAACTCTGCCGGCGACATTGGCGTGGATCACCCATAATGCCATGCCAAAGCATGCGTTGTAGATGGCCACTCATAAAATTAACCGCGTAAGCGGTTTTCCTTTCCGGAGCCGGTAGAGTTTTACGTGCACGTCTTAGGAGTGACTTTTCTGTAGGTTAAGTTTAGCCAAAAGCGCGTGGTATTAAACCTCTCTGCACATATAATAATCACAATTTTCCAAGACCGATAAAGTACGTTTCAACAGACTCGCCGCGGCAAGCCTGGGGTTTGAAACTTTTCGTTGTTTTAAATAAAATTTTCATTTGTTTTAGCGGCATGTCACTGCCATCGCCCTGGAAAATTTTTAGCGTAAGATTGCCGCCGGGAGCAAGGGCGTCTTTCGCGTAAGAAATAACTGTCTCTGCAAGCTCAAGGGAACGCGCGGCATCAACTGTGTGGCTGCCTGTCGTATTTGGCGCGGCGTCGCTTATAATCGCAGAATAAGGTCCTTTTGAAAAAAGAAGTTCGCGGATCCGATGCGCTGTTATATCGCCCTGAATAAAAAAGAAATTATCATTATCAAATAAACCTTTGTCAGATTCACGGGAAAGAGGTGAAAGATCGGCGGCTGCAAGAAAACTTTTTTCCATTGCGGTTTTTCCAAAAGAGGCGATCTTACGCAGCACATAGAGGCTCCAGCTTCCGGGAGCGGCGCCAAGATCAAGGACGCGGATAGCGGAACGCTGGACGTTAAACAGACCGAATTTTTCATCAATTTCTTTCAGTTTATATACTGAACGCGCTGGATACCCTTCCTTACGCGCTTTTTGACGCCAATAATCAGGTTTCTTGTAATCCGCCATTTTTATCCTGTATAATTATTATATGGAAAAAGAATATACGCAACAATTGGAAAAAATTGAAGCTGAGCTTGAAAGGTGGCTGCCGGAGTTTCACAGCTCGGGCGTTCCTTCAGTTGAATTATCATCCGCCGGATCTGAATGGGCTCAAAAAGTATTTCCGCAGGACGTTAAAAAAATATCAGATGAATCGATGAGGGTTCTTCTTACACCCGTAAAGGATATATTGTCGCGCGGAGGCAAACGCTGGAGGCCTCTGTTAATGACCTTAATTTGCGAAACGCTGGGAGGAGGCGACGCTGCCCTGCCCCTTGCGCCGTTAATCGAATTTTCCCATAACGCGACATTGATTCATGATGATATCGAAGACGACTCTGATGAACGCAGGGGCAAACCCGCGATTCATAAAATTTACGGCATTGATACCGCAATTAACTCGGGATCATTTCTGTACTTTATTTCTCTGGCGTGTATAGATGCATATAACGGAAATAATAAAGAGCGGGTCTACAGTTTATGGGGAGAGTATATGCGGGGGCTTCATCTGGGACAGGCTATAGATATAAGCTGGCACCGAAAAATTTCATACATTCCCACAATCGAAGAATACTTTATAATGTGCGGATTAAAAACAGGAAGCCTCGCAAGATTATCCGCCGAGTTAGGCGCGTACGCGGCAGGCGCTTCAGCAGAAACAGCGCGAAAGCTTGGTAACGCCGCGGAAAATATGGGGATAGGTTTTCAGATACTGGATGATGTCAAAGATCTGACAATAGGAATCCCCGGAAAAAAGCGCGGAGATGATATTGTTGAAGGGAAAAAAAGCCTCCCCATTCTTCTGTTTCTGACAAGGTATCCTGAAAAGCGGGAGTATGTTTATTACTCTTTTCATGAAGCGAAAATGAACGGAACAGCCGCGCCTGAAGTGGAAGAAATAATTAACATTCTGACCAATACAGGAATTTTAAAAGAGGCTGAAGAAAAGGGACATGAAATAATTAATGAAGCGCGCGGCATCTTCAGTTCCCGTGAATTTCAGGGAAATACAATTAATGATAAGAGCCGCATCTTGTTGGAAGGCCTAATCAACCTGATTAATTGAGGATGAGTAAATGCGGGATATGTTCATTTGTGAAATATGGTCAATTGTAAAAACCAGACACGGGAACGCAATTCTGCTGAAACCGCGGCACATGGAAATAATAGTGCCGATTTTTATCGGTTCTCTGGAAATGCAGTCAATTTTAATCGCGAAAGAAGGAATCAATCTTTCCCGGCCAATGACGCATGATTTATTCCTGAACATGTTAAAGCATGTTAATCTGTCAATTAAAAGAATAGAAGTGCATGAATTAAAAGATGATACATTTCACGCCCGCATGATAATTGTCGGCGGTGAATATTCAATCGGTAAACCTCTTGTCCTTGACTGCCGGCCTTCCGACGCGTTTGCTATAGCGGAACGCAAGAAGTACCCTATATTTATCTCCGCTTCTGTTTTGGAGGAAACGGGGATTCCTATGGATTTCTTTATAAATCCTCCGGAAGAAAATGCCGATGATAAATACAGGCACTTAAGGGAACAATTGGATCAGGCTGTTGCGGAAGAAGAATATGAACAGGCTGCCGAAATCAGGGATTTGATAAGAAAACTGGAAAATGAAGTTGATAATTCGTTGCCAGATTAACAACACTATGGTAATATAATTTTATGTTGTTCTACATCAATGAAAACCGGAAAAACATCTTTCGCCTAACAGCGGTCTTATGTCTGTTATTTGTTTTTATGCCGGGTTTTACAAAAAAACCGCAGGAAATACAAATCGCTGAACATGGTATCGGAGGCGGAAACCTTGGCCGGTACACAGAAGAAGTAATAATAAATGAACTAATTTCCGGACTGGATAACGGGAAAAGCGAAATGGAGGGAGTTGTTTTAGCATCCGCCGCTCTTGAATCCATAGCACATGAACAGGAATCTTTTTTTAAGACAAGAGTTCTGCTCTACGATACTTATTTGGTTCAAAGAGGCGATAATATAAGCCAGCTTGCCATCAATTTCGGTTTGAATCAGGATACGCTAATATCAACCAATAAAATTACAAATACCCGTCTTCTTCAAATTGGAAAAATATTAAAAATTCCCAATCAGGACGGTATTCTGCACGCAGTTAAAAACAACGATACCCTTTCATCAATTGCGGATAAATATAACGCCGACACACAGGCAATTCAGGTTGCAAATGAGCTTTTTTCAGAAAAAATCACAGCCGGAACAGACCTGTTTATCCCCGGAGCAAAACTGGATTGGGTAAGCATTCAGGAAATAAACGGCGACTTGTTTATATGGCCGGTATCAGGCGCTGTAACCTCTCCATTCGGTTACAGGAGAAGCCCATTTAATGACAGCCGCACAGAATTCCATTCCGGCATTGATATAAGAGGGAGCACAGGTACGCCTATAAGAGCCGCCATGTCAGGCCGTGTCAGCAGGGTTGGATTTGATAATACCATGGGTAATTTCGTAATAATAAACCACCACTCAGGCTACAGCACACTTTACGGCCACATGAGCGTTGTACGTGTAAGATCAGGCGCTTATGTCGGCACAGGAGAGAGGATAGGCGATGTTGGCAGTACCGGCCTTAGTACCGGACCCCATCTTCATTTTACAGTTTATAAAAACGGAGTTGTTGTAAACCCGCGCTCATTAATGAATTAGTGTTTTGTTTACCGGCGTTACTTGGCAGGCGCGCCGGCAGGAGGAGGCGCGGGCGTTTTATTATCCGCAGGCAGCGGTACAGGATTATCCGTTGAGATTGGACTGACACCAAGACGTTTAAATTGTTCATCTTCTTCTTTCTGAGCGCTGTATTCGTAACGCAGTTGATTTGCTTTTACAAATGAATTCTTCATGGCGGATAATTCAGGCTTTATACCTTTTATTTTATCTTTATCTTCCGGAACCACATTCGCCTTAAAATAATCATCCAAAGCATTTAAAGTTTTATGATAACTCTGGACATCCTTGATATTTCTTTCAAGGTAACTGATTATCTGTTCTTCTGTCATGGCTGACAGTTTCTGATAAGCGGGTCCGCGGACAAAGCTGCATAAAATTTTCGCTTTTTTATTCATTTCATCGCGCAGTTGATGAAACTGCACCTTTTCTTTTGCCGGTAAACCTTTGGAAGCGTCTATAAACTCAATAATGTAGACCACCTCTTCCGGCGGCGCGTTTGTAATTTGCCTAATTAGTTCCTTTATCTTTTCCATTAAGTTTTTTTTGCGGTTTTGCAGAACAGATTCGTTTTCATCAAGCTTTGCGCCAATTTCATTAAGTATAGCGCCCGCGCCGCCAATTACCTGAATACCGTCAAGAAGAATATTTTTAAAATTTACCTGAGGTTTTACCGCTTTTGCTTTGGCTTGCGGCACTTTCAATGTATTAATTATCGCTTCCCTAAGATCACTGCCGCTTGATGAATAATCCTCTTTGATAATCTCATCAATCAATTCTTTATAAAAAGGCGATCCGGGCATCGCGGAACTTACTTTTTTCCTGATATTTTCCAGAGTAGCTTCGTTAGCGGACATGGACTGAGTTACTTTCTGGCGAATTCCCAGTTTATAGGATTCCCTGTAGTAAATATTTAAATTCTTTAAGATGGTCATTATCGGCGCAGTTAATTTGGACAACTTTGAAAGACTCTCGCCAATAACGCTTAAGGTAATAGCGTCTACGCCAGCCTTTGAATTTATTGATAACTGCGCCACAGGTCCAGTCATAATATTTGTAGAATCCGGGGTCAGACTTGTCCAGTCTACATAACGCACCAGCCCGACAATTCGTTTTATCCTGTCCAGATTCAGGTAATCCACGCCCAATTGGTAAAAATTTACAAGAAAGTCCAGTTGACTGTCATAATTGGACAGCCTGATGGAAAGCTGTTCCAATTTTTTGGCTTCATTAAAACCGCTGGAATCCGGCACTACCAATTCACTTATTTTTGTTTCCTGTTTATATGGATCTTCATTGAGTAATTTTTTCTTTAAAAAGATATTGTACAGGGAGGCGTATGAAGATTGAAAAGTCCTAAGCTCATCCTTGAGATTTCCCAGCTCTTCCTTTTCAATCCAGTCCCCCCGCTCATTAAGGGTTTTTTCCAGAACTTCAACATAATTACCGGTTTGTTCAGTTTCTGCCATATTTTAATTATGAAACAAATAAGCAAAAAATACAATTATTCAGAGGCATAAAATCTTTTTATAGCCGAGGCTGTTCCAAAATTTTCAAACCGAAAGTTAGCTTTTTAGGAATAACCTCAGTCTTTAGTAAAGCAAATTGACATATTCGCGCCATATAAGGGTATGAGAAAATTAAATTACAAATTTTTCACAGTCCTTTTCGTGTCCCTGCAGTTCATTTGCTGCGGGGATTTAACCCCTTCCAGGTATATCCTGGAATTTCCTGCGCCGCCTGAACACTGGGTCTCGCTTCTGGGAGAACCTCACTGGCATTTGGAATGGCTGGATCCTGGCGGTCATAAGCAAATAACAGAAATTTTACCGTGCGGCAGTATAGAAATCGAACTGCCAGTTACCTGGACAAACCCTGTTACAGCATGGCCGTATTGGCCGGATCGAAACCTGTACCAGGGACTTTTTAAGCCCGCAGGCGCTTTATTTCCCTTTGATGTCATGGATAACCGTCTGTGCCTAAGCTGGGAAAACGGAAAAGACGCCGTTTTCTATTGGGAACTTACTCTTGCCAATGACCAAAACAGCCCGAAAATGCCTGCATATTATGACTGGCCAAGGTTTCGGAGGCTTTTCAGTTCCACAGCGCTGAATGAAGCCGTCCGTATTGATCCCTGGTCAGCAGATTGGCGTTTCATTGCAGAAAAAACCATAAATTCAAACTTTGACCAGCGCCGTCTTGTTCCCGAAAGCGTAGAAGAAACGCCAATCCCGGTTCCCGCAGGTTTGTGGTACGGATCTTCTCCTTTTTCTGAGCCATTATACTTTGAAGAAGATGAGCAGCCCGTCTTCCCTGTTCGTTCAGGGATAAATGTGTGGATAAGCGCGGATGGGATACTGAGGTGTAACGGAAAAGCATGGATTTTTAATGAGATGAGCAATTAGGATTATGGCGCGCTATTGCGGGAAAACCGCTCCTCAGGTAATATAAACCATGAGGCGGAGAATTTTATTTTCGCTGTTACTGCTTCTCAGTTTACCGATCCTGGCACAGGGGCAGACAGATGGTTCCGGCGCGTTTTTTTTTGTCGGCATGAAACTGGAAGAGGTATTTGAACGTTTTGGAGCGCCTATAGCGGTTTACGCCGCAAGAGGCATTGAAGTATGGCAGGATGATGTTATCTTTCAGTACAGTGTGGGAGATTTTTACATATTCGGCGACAGGGTCTGGCAGGTAAGGCTTCCGGCTGCCTACGGTATCTCTGCGGGCGACCCAAAAGCGGCTGTTTTGCTGGTTCTTGGAAACGCCGCAGAAGATATGGACGATCATGTACTTATACCGCTGACAGGACAGGATTGGCCATTGGTAATGAGAATCAACTTTAATAAAACTTATGCGGTCAGCGCTATTTATGTTTACCGCCCGGATTTTTAATACAGTATAGGGGTTATTGTGTCAAAATTATGCCTGTGTTTAACGTCAAAAACCATTGAAAGAAATCTGGAAATACTCAACAGATACCGCAAGTTCATTGATCTTGCGGAACTGCGCGTCGACTGCCTTGATCCAGATGAACGCCTTTTAATACGCCGCTTCCCTGAACTGGCAGGTCTGCCTGTAATTCTGACAATCAGGCGCGACATTGACGGAGGATATTACACAGGCGGCGAAGGTTCACGGGTAAGATTGTTCGCGCGGGGACTCGCTTTCGCGAACGCGGACAGAAGGTTTAATTTCGCTTACCTTGATATTGAAGAAGACTTTGATGTTCCAAGCCTTGAAGAGGCGGCCCGAACCTTTGGCACGAGAATCATCCGATCCTGCCACATTTTAAACGGAGTAATAGATGAAATCCCGGAGAAAATCAGATCGATGAGGCACGCGGGAGATGAAATTATTAAAGTGGCGGTTACTGTAAAATCAACAAGCGATGTTCTGCATGTTTATCAGTCATCAAAAGCCTGCGGTAATCAGGATAAAATTCTGATATGTATGGGGTATTACGGCATTTATTCCAGAATCCTTGCGGAAAGATTCGGCTCATCAATAAGTTATTCAAGCGCGTTATCTGAAAATGAAATCCCCGGAGCGTCAGGGCAGCTGGATGTAAAAGAACTGGCGGAATTGTACAGATTCCGTAATATCAGCGGCAATACAAAGATTTACGGCATTGTCGGTTTTCCGCTTAAATCCAGCATCAGCCCGTGGTTTATCAATACGGTTTTCAGCCTTGAGAACTCTGATTCTGTGTATGTGCCTTTTCCTGCGGATTCCATCAGCGATTTTATACAACTTGCGGAAGAAATGAATGTCCAGGGGCTTTCCATAACAGTGCCGTATAAAGAATCAATACTTCCGTTTTTAAATAAAAATTCCGCGGCGGTACTGTCAATCGGCGCATGCAACACAATTAAACGCACGGAAGAAGGCTGGTTCGGAGAAAATACGGATTGCACAGGCTTCTCAGAATCGCTTTTAAATTTTCTGGAAAGGAAAAATTTAAAATGGATGAAAGCCACGATCATCGGAGCCGGAGGCGTAGCCCGCGCGGTTGCGGCGGAAATTTCCCGTCTGGGAGGTAATGCTGTAATATTGAATCGCTCTGTTCATAAAGCCAAAAATATCGCGTCACTTTACAATTTCCGCTGGGGCGGACTGGACGATCACGGAGTGGAAATGATGGCTAAATTTTCAGATTTAATTATACAGACTACTTCGGTAGGTATGGACGGCTATGAATCAATGGAGCCTCAGACTGACCATCAGCCGAAGGATTCGCCCAATCAAAGGCAGGATGGCAGCAGTTCCAGCCATGATCCGCTTGAGATTTATACTTTTACAGGAAAGGAAGCTGTTATGGATTTGATATATTCGCCGCAGGAGACAGCTTTTTTGAAACGGGCGGCGGCATCCGGCTGCAGAACAATGAATGGATACGACATGGTAATCCGGCAGGCCTGTATGCAATATACAAGTTTTATGGATCGGGAAATTCCCCAACAGCTTTTATCGCATATAAACGTATCAGGAGCGAATACATGGAGCAGGATTCGAACAGGTTAATGAAAGAAACGGCAGGTTTTGCCGTAGCAGACGATATGGTAAAAAGCGGCATGAAACTCGGTCTTGGCACAGGTTCCACCGCGATACACGCGGTCCGCAGAATCGGCGCTCTTGTCTCCTGCGGCAAGTTACACGACATTTGCGCCTTTGCCACCAGTTTACAGACAGAGATAGAATGCGAAAGGCTGGGCATTCCGGTATATTCCCTTAATTCGCGGGAGCTGTCGTCAGGCCTTGATCTTACCATAGACGGCGCGGATGAAGTGGATCCGCAGAACCGCCTGATAAAGGGCGGAGGCGGCGCTTTATTAATCGAAAAGCTCGCGGCGTACGCTTCAGCGTTATACGCCATTGCAGCGGATGAATCAAAACTGAAAGAAAGTCTTGGCTCGGGTTTTCCGGTTCCTGTTGAAGTAATTCCGGAAGCCAGAGTCCAGGTTACAAGAACGCTTGAAAAAATGGGCGCATCTGTTATACTGAGGGAAGCGCTGCGCAAGGCCGGACCGGTTGTTACAGAACACGGAAACATAATTCTTGATATCCGTTTCGGCGAACCTGTAGATCCTGCGGTAATGGAAACAGCGCTTAAACAAATTCCGGGCGTTGTGGAAAATGGGTTTTTTACAGTAAAAATTCCCGTTGTTTACATAGCCCATTCAAACGGATCAATTGAGATCAGGAAAAGGTAATGATAGAAAACGAAAACTATTCGCATACAAGCCTGAAAGAAATCGCATCCCGCGTGCGTGTGTTAAGGGAAATTGAAGATATATCCTGCGAATCTTTGGCGAAGGAACTTGGCTTTGATCCCGCAGAATACAGGGCATGGGAAAAAGCAGAAAAGGATTTTCCGGTCGGCGCGTTAGTTGAAATCGCATCGCGCTACAGGGTAGATTTATCGGAACTGATCAGCGGCGCGGCTTCCAAGCTGAAAACATTCTGCGTTACGCGCTCAGGAGAAGCCCCGGAAGTAACGCGCCGTCCAATGTACGGATACTGGAACCTCGCGTATAATTTTCACCGTAAAAAGGCCGAGCCGTTCCTTGTGGAAGCGTCCGCCGAAACGGAAAACAAACCTGTCAGTTTAAATACGCATCCCGGACAGGAATTTAACTATGTATTGGAGGGGCGGCTGCTGATATCGATCAGCGGCCATGAAATTGAACTTGAATCCGGCGACTGCGTTTACTACGACTCAGGCGAACCTCATGGCATGAAAGCCCTTGGCGGAAAAGCGGCCCGTTTTTTAGCGTTTGTTTTTTAAAATAAACGGCGGCGGCGCATCAAATTTCCAGCATGGACTTGTTCGACAACCAGGTTAGTCCGGAAACTGAAGCATCCGGACAACTCTAATTTAACATAGGAGAAAATATTAAATGTCACTGTCTGCACCTCAGGACTCACAGGAAGCCGCATCAGAGCGCTCTTCCCTTCCGGATAAATATCTGACAAAAACAGAATTTGAGTCTTATGAGGATTTCTATAAAAACTATAATGTTATAACACCGGAAAATTTCAACTTCGCTTATGATGTAATTGACGTACTCGCGCGGGAAAAAAGCGGGCAGCGGGCATTGCAATGGTGCGATGAAAAAGGAGAGGAAGCTGCTTTTACCTTTGCGCAGATGAAAAGCCTTTCAGATAAAGCCGCCAACGCGTTACGTGAAAATGGAATCGGGAAAGGCGACCCTGTAATGCTGGTATTAAAACGCCGCTGGCAATTCTGGCCCGTGATTCTGGCTCTGCATAAGCTGGGCGCAATCGCAATCCCCGCTACCCACCTTCTTACCGCCAAGGACATTATTTACAGATGCGATGCGGCAGCCATAAAGGGAATTATCTGCGTAGACGATCCCGAACTTATGGGCAGGATAGATGAAGCCGGTAAAACCATTAAACAGAAACTGCGTTTTAAAGCCTTTATCCTGACAGGCAGCGGCGCAGAAGATCGCGTAACGCAGCCGCCGTGGATCAACTTCAGCCTTCTTATGGAAAATGCGCCGTCAGAATTTATAAGGCCGCAGGATGCCAACTCGAACGCGGATATTATGCTTTTATATTTTACATCAGGCACAACTGGGCTGCCTAAAATGGTGCGGCACGACTTTACATATCCGTTAGGTCACATCGCGACAGCGAAATACTGGCATCAGGTGACGCCGGGCGGTTTGCACCTGACTGTCGCGGATACGGGCTGGGCAAAGGCAGCATGGGGCTGTATTTACGGCCAGTGGCTATGCGCGGCGGGAATTTTTATTTACGATTACGACCGTTTTTCGCCATCTGCTATGCTGGAAATTATCAGCAGATACCGCCTTACAAGTTTTTGTGCACCGCCTACCATTTACCGCTTCTTTATAAAGGAAGACCTCAAAAAATACGATTTTTCCGCTTTAAAAAACTGCTCTGTGGCGGGAGAACCGCTAAACCCGGAAATTTTCGAGCAATTTCTGGCCGGCACAGGATTGAAGTTACGCGAATGTTACGGGCAGACGGAACTGACTGTTTCTCTTTGCACATGGCCGTGGCTGGAGCCAAAACCAGGTTCAATGGGAAAACCGGCCCCGGGTTATGATATTGATCTGCTGCGCGAAGACGGCTCTTCATGCAGTATGGGTGAAGAAGGACAGATTGTAGTCCGCACTGATAAACGAAAACCATGGGGAATGTTCGGCGGCTACTACCGCGATGAAACCCTAACAAAAAGCGTATGGAACAATGACATTTACCACACGGGCGATGTCGCGTGGAAAGATGAAAACGGCTACTATTGGTTTGTAGGCCGCAACGATGATGTAATAAAAAGTTCAGGTTATAGAATCGGACCGTTTGAAGTAGAAAGCGCGCTTTTGGAACATCCGGCGGTTCTTGAATGCGTTATCACAGGTTTTCCGGATCCTGATCGCGGCGCTGTAGTAAAAGCGACTGTTGTGCTTTCAAAGCAATATTCCACTTCCGATGAACTCAAAACAGAACTTCAGGAACATGTGAAAAAAACCACCGCTCCTTACAAGTACCCGCGTATTGTTGAATTTGTAAACGAACTTCCAAAAACCATAAGCGGAAAATACCGCCGTGTACAGATTCGTGAGAAGGATCTAAACAAGGAGTAGATAATGATTAATCTGACAGAACATTTGGATGAGATAGCCGGCAATGATTATATTGACAGCGAATTGTTCAACAAATTCCAGGTAAAACGCGGCCTTCGCAATGAAGACGGAACAGGCGTGCTTGTCGGGCTTACCCGGGTCGGCGATGTACAGGGTTATGAAGTTATAGACGGAAAGAAAGTTGCCGTCCCCGGAAAACTTTTTTACAGGGGAATTGATGTCGTAGATATCGCGTCCGCCGCCGCCAAAAGCGGCCGCTTCTGTTTTGAAGAAATAGTTTACCTCCTTCTTTTCGGCAGGCTGCCAGGTCAAAAACAGCTTGATGAATTTAACAGTGATATCGGAAGTTTCCGCGCCCTGCCGAAAAATTTCGCTGAAGATGTAATAATGAGAGCTCCTTCGCGAAACATAATGAACAAGCTGGCATCTTCCATACTCGCGCTTTATCCTTACGATGAAGATCCGGAAAATCAATCGCCTGAAAATGTTCTGCGCCAGTGCATGGAACTTATCGCGCGCTTCCCTACAATCGCCGCATATTCCTACATGTCAATGAAACATTATATCAATCATGAAAGCCTTGTAATTCATCAGGCGGATCCGTCATTGTCCAGCGCAGAAACTTTACTTTCGCTTATCAGGCCTGATAAAATGTACACAAAATACGAAGCGCAGCTTTTGGATCTTGCACTTGTGCTTCACGCGGAACACGGAGGCGGCAATAATTCAACATTTACCGTACATGTCGTTTCTTCTTCGGATACCGATACCTTTTCTGCAATCGCGGCGGGGCTTGGCTCGCTGAAAGGTTACAAGCACGGCGGAGCAAACGAGAAAGTCATCGGCATGATGGACGATATTATGAATAATGTTAAAGACTGGGAAAGCGAAAAAGAAGTATCCGGGTATCTTGAAAAAATTCTAAAGGGCGAGGCTTACGACGGATCAAAATTAATATACGGGCAGGGACACGCAATCTATACAATTACAGACCCGAGGTCGGTTTTGTTACGCGACAAGGCAGGATCCCTGGCGGAAGAAAAAGACATGCTAAAGGAATTCAACCTTTACTGTCTTATTGAACGGCTTACTCCTTCGGTCTTTAAAAAGATAAAAGGCTCAGACAAGGATATCTGCACCAATGTGGACTTCTATTCGGGATTTGTATATAAAATGCTGGGAATCCCGCCGGAGCTTAACACGCCCATTTTTGCCGTTAGCAGGATAGCGGGCTGGTGCGCTCACCGTCTGGAAGAAATTATAGCAGGCGGCAGAATCATTCGCCCTGCCTACAAGTGCGTTCAGCCCCATATTGACTATACCGAGACAGAGAAAAGGTAACCAGAAAATAATGTATGGGACAATATGACAGCTGGGAATATTTAACAAATTTTATAAAAAAATATCCTGACAGTTTTGAAGAAGAACTGGCAAAGCCTCCGTATAATGTAAAAACCAAGCGGCATCCTGACCGCCCCAATCTTTTCATGTTCAAATACAGCCAGTTTGAATCTGACTTTACCAATCCAGTTGTCCGCTGCTGCAGGGGTTCTGTGTACGACATTCGTGAAGACGGAACCGTAAAGCCGCACCTTTTGCCGTTTTTTAAATTTATGAATTTTGGAGAAAACGGAGCGGATCCAATCGACTGGAACAGCGCCCTTTATGTGCGCGATAAACTTGACGGCTCCCTGATAAAACTTTTAAAGGAACAGGACGGCGGCGACCTGTGGACCACAAACGGAAGTTTCGACATTAACGCCGAAGTGCCGGAACTGATCCCGGCGGAGAACGATGAAAAACTTCCGCTCCCCTGCACTTTCGCCTCGTTACGTGACTATGCACTGCGGGACCATGAAGGGGAAATAAAACGCCTTCCTGCGGGCTGGACATTCATGTTTGAGCTAATATCACCCTACAACCGGATTATAGTCCCCTATAGGGAAACAAAACTTATCCTGCTCGGCTGCCGCGATCATGAGCTTGAACGCACTCCGGAATGGGCGGCGGAAAATTTTAAACTGAGTTTTGAAACGCCAAAAATTTATCCGCTAAAAAATATTGATGAAGTTATCGCATACTGCAGGTCTGTCGATACAAACGACCGCGAAGGCGTTGTAGTGCAGGATCAGAAATTCAACAGGATAAAAATAAAAACAGATCACTACCGCAGCCTGTTCTTCCTTAAAGGCGAAGATCATTTTTCAGACGAAAAGATTTTTACAGCGATTAAACAGGGAAGCATTGATGACGCGGCTGCGGCATGGCCCGAGATCAGCGCGAGGACAGAAAAAATTAAAACTGAATGGATTAGCTTCAGAAATGAGACATTATCGCTTTGCGCGAAAGCGGCCATTTATTATCAGGACTGCCTAAAAAAGTGCGATGACGCGAAAGAAGCGAAAAAACGTTACGCTATGTTTGTCCTGGGTAACTATAAAACTTTTTCTACCTATCTTTTTGAGGCAATCAAGCCGGACGCCGATCTGGAAATAATTTTCAATAAAATGGAATACAGGGAATTGAAAAACTGCTGGATACCCGCGATAGAAGGCTGTTCGCAGGCGGGTATTATTTAACATGGCCTCCCGGAAGTATGTTAATATATACACAGACGGCGGCTCTGAGAAATGGGCGTATATTGTTGTAAAAGACAATAAAATCATCCATGAGGAATCCGGCGTATTCGGTCTTTGCGCCTCCACAAACAACGATGACACAGAATCGGAAGGCATCATAAGAGCGGTACAATACGCAAAAGATCACCCGGGTAACTACATTCTAACCACCGATTCCCAGGCAATAATCGCCAAAATAAACGGCAATATGGCTAATGTAACCAAAAATCCCAATATAAAAGGGATTCAATCGCTGCTTAAGGAAATTAAGGAATCGCGGCAGCCTGTCAGTTTTACAATAAAATGGGAAAAACGCATCTCCAATGAGTTTATGAAACGGGTTGATATGTTATGTAAAAGCTGAAACTACGCTTTTTTCATTTTTAACCGACTAATCCGAGTAAATTTACCCGCTTTTCATTGTTCCCTGTTCTGTATCTCCTGTTCATTGCTTAAAGCCTTGACAATTCCAAAAAACACAATAAACTTAAAATGAGAACATATAAATGAATAAAACACTTCAAAATATAAAGCCCTGTCTGTTATTCCCATTGTTAATTCCGGTCATTTTCATATTATCAGGCTGTTTAAGCCATTGGAAAGGCGATGAAGCAAGGATAATTTTACTCCTGAACGGCGATAATACAGCATCCGGCAGGTCGGTGGTATATCCGCCAAACAATGCAATATTAAATCAGCTTGAACATACCATCACTTTAAAAAACGGAACACAGGAGATAATCCTAAACAGCGAAGGCGGTGAAAATATTGATGCAGTTGTCCCCGCCGGCCGCTGGAATATCAGCGTTGACACTTATTATGAAGATATAATTTACGCAAAAGGTTCCCAGACAGCGGATTTACAGCCGGGAGAAGACAATTTTGTTTTAGTAACATTATATAAAGCATTTTACAATATAACCATAGTAACATCGGGGGAAACAGGGCACGGTTCCTTAAGTGTTGGACAAAACAGAGCCGGAGACGGCGAGCAATTAACCCTGACCATTACCCTTGACCGCGGATACAGGATAAAATCAGGCAGTTTATATACAAATCGTTCGGATGTTTACCTTGCAGGATCCGGAAATACCCGCGTTTTTACAATGCCGAAAGCGGATATTGTTATTTACGCGGAAATTGAAGAGACACCCTGGTACAATGTAACTGTAAACGTAACAGGAAACGGCTCTGTAACCGCCAGTCCTACAGGGGGTTATGAAGGAGAACAGGAACTTATAACCCTGACAGTAACGGCATCTGATGGGTACCACAGATTAAAAGGCAGTTTAACATCAAATTATCCTGGAGGAATAAACTTCACAAGAGCATCTGATAATACATATACCTTTATTCTTCCTGACGCGGATGTCACAGTCTACGCGGTATTTGAAGAGATCTCTTCAGCCGATGCGAAAGTAATAGAATTCAGCGGGTTTATCAATGAAGATGAAAATATTGATCTTACCCTGAATAATGGAAATGACCTTAAATGGGGTGATATATTAATAGTAACCATAGAGGATAATGCGAATTATTTCGACTCCGCTTATAAATGGTACCTGGACGGATCGCTTAGAAGCGAAACAACCAATGTAATTCAAATAGAGATTTACTCAGGTTACGAAATAGGCATTCATCAATTGCTGGCAATTGTTTACAAGGACGGCATACCTTACTCAAAGGAATTAATATTCAGGGTTAAATATCATGAATAGAGTGAAATTATCAGCGGCGCTTTTTCCTGTTTTTTTCATGTTGATTTTATCCGCCTGTTCAGATATTTTTACCCCCCAAAATGACGCAGAAAGCGGTTTAAAAATAATATTACAGGGAGCGGCAATAGACGCAAGAACCCTAATTCCTGATGATCCTGATATTGCCAGATACATTTTATATTTCACGCATCAGGAAGCCGATCCTTCCTCGCATGGTAATATTATACTGGAAAATGGAGTAACAGAAGTATTGGTAGAAGAGCTGGCTCTCGGCGTATGGACTGTTACCGCCACAGGATATATAACCGTCAGCGGAATCGATTACGCTGTTGTGCGCGGGAGCGCGGATATAACAATAGCGTCCAGGGTGAGGGGAACCTTAAATATTACCGTAAACGCAATACAGGAATCCTATTCGGCGTATGGGACTCTCTCGTATTTAATTACCTATCCTGAAACCAGGGCCAATAATGGAAATATTTATATTTACCCAATCAATGACAGCTCGTACATTGAAAACCGCTATTTTTACAGTTCAAATTCTTCGGGAACCATATCTCTTCCTCCGAACTTTTACAGAATGGTTGTGGAGTTATATGACGGTTACCGCAATGTAAGACGGTCAGAGATCATTCATATCTACCAGAACCTGGAAACCAAAGCGGAGTTAACATTTACAAATGATGATTTTATTGATGTCATTACCCTGGGCGGTACGTTAAATGTCACAGTCGGCGGGAGAAGTCCTGAAACAGTATACATGTACATTTACATGACAATGAATGATGGCGGCAATTATCCGATAGGTTTCAGTTACATTGATAATAATAATAAATCATGGTCAATGGTGCATCCGGCCTTTGATTCTGATGTGCCTCTTTATTTTGATGTTACAGCCGTTTATGGGGGGGACTATTATTATAAAAGAATAGATACCGCCGAAACATTAAAAAATGTAAATAAAACCATTAATCTTGGCACAGTCGATATTCCGGTAATAACTCTTAGCGGAACCGTAACCGGATCCTATGGCGGCAGCCAAAGCCAGATATCTTATATAGAAATAAACATTTCTGACAGTGTATATGGAAAAAGCAGAAGTGTACTTCTTTCCACGCCGCGCAGCAATAATAACTGGTCCATAATAATGCAGGCTTTTGACGGACCTACAGAAATTTCATACAGTGTAACCGGTTATCAGCGCTTCTCTGACGGAATAAATGAATACACGGAAAGTCTAGCCTTACCTGTCAGTTCATTCCAGAATTATACTCCTGCCCATAACCAGGATGTTTCAGGAATCAATCTCAATGCTGGTAATGCTCCTTCGGTTGTTCCGTCCGGCATACCAGCTCTTGCCGCCGGTACATGGGTTAATTTTGATAATTCAGTCACCGCTTCTTCCGGTATTGACTGGTATGAAATAAATGTTACAGCCGGAACGACATATTACCTGTGGTGGAATGAAAGATCGTACGGTAATTATACAAGAACTCTCGATGTTCAGGTTACCGCAATGGACAGCAATGAAACTATGGTTTATTTTGTGAACCGTGACACCGCGTGGAACTCTTACGCTTCCTTTACCGCGGGCAATTCCGGAACGGTTTATATCAGGGTTCAGCAAACAAGTTATGTGTCAACGCCGGGTACATACGGCATTGTATACAACAATACCGGAACAAGACCCAGCGCAGGAAATAATTTTATCAGCGGCAGCCGGACCCCGCTTACTTCAGGCGGCTGGACAGACGGTGAAATAACATCAAGCACGAGCGGCGGCGAGATTTGGTATTCGATAGACGCTGCTCCGGGAACATACTATATTTGGTGGAATCATGCGTGGGAAGGCAATTACTTTAAGAATCTATATGCCGATGTAACAGCCTGGTATGAAAATGGAGAGCCGATATTTAACGATAAATACGCGTTTAATTCTCCAAAAACAGTTAATGTCAGTTCCAGTTCAACCATTTGCATAAGGGTGCGCGCCTCGGAAGGTTACAGTTCAACAGGCACATTCAGCATTGCATATAACACCAGCGGCAGTAAGCCATTTGTTGATCCTTCAGGCGGTCAGGCGGCCATGCTTGTCTCAGGCGCCTGGACAAACGGCGGAATTACATCAGTCACAAACAACGGGGAGAACTGGTATTACTTTAATGTCAGTCAGGGAACGACATATTATCTCTGGTGGAATGATTCGTATCAGGGCAACAGCCTTAAAACCATGAACATATCTGTCAGCGCGTGGTCTGGCGACGGTTCGCAGCTATACAGCGGCTATGACAGCGCCTGGGATAATCCGGCATCATATACGGCCTATTCAAACGGAAGGGTATATATAAGGGTGAACGGTTACAATATGGGCTCAACCGGCACTTACGGCATTGCATATAACGCAAGCGGCAATAAACCAGACGTCGATCCTTCGCAGGGACAGGCATCGGCGCTTGCCAACAATGTATGGAAAAATGAAGCCATAAGCGCGGCGTATGAAGTTGACTGGTATTCATTAAATGTTACCGCGGGCGTTAACTATAACTTTTGGTGGAATGATTTAAATGATGGTAACAGCACTAAATCACTTAATATTGATGTTGCCGCGTGGTATAGCGATGGTACATTTATTTTTAACCCAAGGGTCTGGGACAGCGCATGGAACTATCCTGTATCATTTACAGCCGGTTCCAGCGAAACAATTTACATAAGGGTGCGCGCTTATAACGGCGAAGGTTCTACCGGCGATTACGGTCTTGTATACAGCACCGGCGGCAGCAGGCCTGGAGACAATTAAACATGAGAAAGAAATTTTTTAAGCTGCGGTGGTTTATTATCTTCATTATGGCGGCAACCCCCATCGTTCTACATGCGCAGGATATCGGCATTCTGATAGATCAAAGCGCGGTTTTTAATGCGCATGGAATGGAGTTTGAAGACAGAAAGTATGATTATTCCGGCTCTGTTATTCCGTATTTTTCCACTTTGCTGGGTAACAATGGTGAATTTGTTATTGCGGCCTCTTTCACTTACCGTGTAGATCCTTGGTTCTATGTACCCGAACTTCTGCTGGCGGAGATGGCTTTCCGTTCCAGTAAAAGCGAATTCAAGCTTGGGCGCATGGAGTACAATGATCCGATGGGGGGAATTATCGCAAGCGGTTATTTTGACGGAGGGCTGCTTTCTTTTGAAACAGGCATAGGAACATTCAGCATGGGCGGTTGGTATACCGGGTATCTCTATAAAACAAGGGCCGCGATTGCCATGACAGAAGACGAGGAAAAATACTGCAGCGAAGGATATAGTTTTGACGATTTCATGAATACCTACTTTGCTCCCGCCCGCGTACTCGCAGCTCTGAGCTGGGATCATCCGTCAGTGGGCGGATATATGAATGTAAAATTTTCTCTCCTAGGACAATTTGATTTTTCGGGAGGAAGCCTTGACAGCCAGTATTTAATCATGAATGTATCCATACCGTCTGAATACCTGGTTCTGGATCTTGGAGGATGTTTTGAACTTATTCAGTACAATGGCATTTATGAAGGCATAAATGAAGGTTTTGAAAGCATGTCAATGGCTGTAGCCGCGAAAGCTGGTCTTACCTTGGTGATGCCGACACGCAGGGAAAATAAAATAACATTGCAGGGAATTTATACAAGCGGCGTTTTTGAAAATATTCCTGTCGGCGCGTTTCTGCCATTGACAACAGTGCCGCAGGGTAATTTACTGAACGCGAAATTTACCGGGCTGACAATTGTATCATTTAACATTATATCGGGTTTATCAGATTATATATCATCGGAATTGAGCGCAACTTATTTTATCCGCAGCGATTTGGGAACATATAAAAATTATCCTCTCACCAGCGTAGACAGCGACGGATTTTTTTTGGGGCCGGAATTTAATTGGCAGCTAATGTGGAATTCATCCTCTGGTTTCCAAATGAAGCTTGGAGCCGGGGTATTTATGCCGTCATTGGGAAACGCGGTTCCTGACGCTAACATATTATGGAGAGCGCAGGCAAGTATTTTATTTTCACTGTTATAGAAAAGGGGAAAAATCATGAGAAGAGCGTGTTTAACAGTTTTATTTTTATTAATGGGTTTTTACGCGTACAGCCAGGGAATAATACGGGAAATTTCGGGAACTGTGGAAGTAAAACATGCCGGAGCCGCGTCCTTTGTTACAGCTAATGTCGGAGACCGGCTGAGAGAGGATACAATAATATCGACAAGTTTCAGGAGCTTCGCAGTTGTTGAGATTGGACATTCAACCATGACCGTAAGGCCGCTGACCCGTTTGTCCCTGACCGAGATTAGAACATCCAATCAGGAAGAAACGCTTAATGTAAACCTTCAGAGCGGAAGAGTACGGGTAGATGTGAAACCTCCGGCAGGAACAAAAGCCAATATGTCTGTGCAAAGCCCTTCCGCTGTCGCTTCCGTCCGCGGTACAAGTTTTGAATTTGATACAAGGCATGTGTTTGTAAGCGATGGAAGCGTAAGTTTAGCAGGGACACGCGGTCAGGAAGTAACCATTAACGCGGGAAGCGAAGGCCGTATAGACATAAATTCCAAGGCGGTAAACACTGCTATTGAAAAACAAGCGCCAAGAGTTGCGCCGCTGCCAATAACGGCAGGCATGACCACAGGGATATTCCGCGGTCCTGCCCGCACAAGCGTTCCATTTGTTATAGGTCTGGAATTTAATTAGGGTCTGTATAGCACATGACAGACCCTAATTATACGGTTAATAAAAATACCGTTTAAATTTTATTTAATTTTACCCAATTAACAATTTCATCAATTTTGCCAAAGACTAAACCTGTCACAGTATCGGCGCAGCCGTAGTAAATTGCTATTCTGCCTGTATCCTGATCAACCAGCGCCGCGCAGGGGAAGGTAACATTTGGCACATCTCCAGCAAGTTCATAGATTTCACGCGGATTGATGATATAAGGACGTGAACGGGCAATCACTTTCCATGGCTGATCAATATCGAGCAAAGCGGCGCCGAATGAGTAAACAAAACCGTTACAGCTTGTCAGCACGCCGTGGTAGAAAAGGAGCCAGCCTTCGGTAGTTTCAATGGGACAGGGGCCTGCGCCAACCTTTGTGCTTTGCCAGCCGCCGCAAGGAGCCATAACATGGCGGTGTTTCCCCCAGTAAATCAAATCCGGACTTTCAGAATAAATAATATCGCCAAACGGCGTATGCCCGGAATCGCTTGGCCGGCTGTACATGGCGTAATTTCGAGATCCGTTCTTTCCTATCTTTCGGGGGAAAAGCGCGCCGTTTCGGTTAAATGGCATGACCGCGTTTTCCATCTGATAAAATTTTTCAAAATCATAAGTGTAACCCAGCCCCAGACACGGACCATGATAACCGTTACACCAAATTACATAATACCGGTCTTCAATAAAAATAACCCTTGGGTCGTATTTGTATTCAGAATCAGGCAGATCCGGATCGGTCTTAATAAATTTTATGGGCTCATCATCAATATACCAGTTAATGCCGTCTTTGCTTTTCCCGGCCTGAATATCCATGTGGCGCGCGGTATCATCGCAGCGGAAGACGCCGGCGAACTGGATGCCGTCTTTTCCTTTAAAGGGGACGACTGCGCTGTTAAAAATACTGTTGGAACGCAAGGTTAAATCCCTTGGTATGATCGGATTTTTAGTGTACCGCCACATCAGTTCTTTTTTTGGATCGCTTGAAGAAGGTCTGTCTTCCCACGGAATATTCGGCAGACTGATGCCGTTAACAATAATACTCATATTCGCTCCTTATTTGGATAATAGTTATGATACTCCCATAACCTTAATTCCGTCAACGGAGATTGTTTATGCGGATGCAAGTATATACCAAACAGCTAACCAATGGCACAGCGCGCCGCCGAGAACAAAGATATGCCATATTGCGTGGTTCATTAAAATGTCCTTTTTATGAAATACAACCGTTCCAAGGGAATATACAATGCCGCCGCCAATCAGCAAAATAAAACTAATATCAGGTATGCTTCTGCGTAAGGGAACCCATGCGGCCAGAACTATCCAGCCCATGACAAGCTTAACGGCGACTTCATGTTTTTTAAGAGCCTTGTAGTCCATCGTATATAGTATTACGCCTATCAGAGCCAGTACCCATTCGATTGCGCACAATGTCCAGCCCCAGGCGCCTTTCAAACCAATCAGGCAAAAAGGCGTATACGCTCCTGCGATAAAAATATAAATTGACATGTGATCAAGATCACGCAGTTTAAATTTTTTTTTCAAATCCTTGACTGCGTGATAAAGAGTGGAAGAAAGAAACAGCGTAATCATGGTCGCGGTAAAGATGATCAAGCTGACAAGTATTAAACCGCCTTTCCACAATCCGTCCCAGTAACCGCATGAATTTAACACAAACAAAATAAGACCTGCCGCTGCTCCCAGTGCGCCAATGCCGTGCAGTACAGCGCTTACATTATCTTCTTTTACGGAAAAGAAAGGAAAAATCTCCGGAGCAGGCTGCGGCTTCACCATATTGAAATGCATCACCAATTAAAAATTTATCTGTTAAAATTTTCTTGTAAACGGCATGGGCTTACGCATGCGAATTAAAAGAAGCAGCGGCAGAAGCACATACGGTAAATTAAAAGACAGGAATTTTGCAGGATTGGGAGTTCTCCATTCAGGTTCACCGAAAAATTCCACGCCAAACACAATAATACCTGTAATGGATGCAATCATGGTCGCGTAAATAACAGCGAAAAGCTGGATACGGTTCCAGCCCCGCCAAAGTGAAATGACCAAAATGATATAAAAACCCATATATAAAAAAGCGGAGAGCCCTGTAACTATGCGCATCCATACCGGCGGATTTTGAAAAAGCGGATCTGTATCATGAGCATACCAATAATTGGCGTTTACAATTGGGTTTGATGAAGGCTGATTAAAATCAATACCCAAAGTCGGAACCATATCGGCGATACAGGAAGTAATAATAAAGAGCGAAAAGATCGCCATAAAGAAAATATCAATTGGCCTTTCGCGCAGCGGCAGATTGGAGCTTAAATCTTTCTTTGTTTCAGTCATAATAAGGCATATTATATAAAATAATGTTACTTGTCAAGTAAAAATAAATATTATAAACAAACGCTACCTGTTCCTGACCGGCACATCATCCCATCGTCTTTGAATCGCCGCCGCAGTTTGTTCCGCTGTAAGGTTTCTATCAAAATATTCCCGTATTTCTTCCAGAACTATTTTTTCATAATCAGCAGCTCCGGCTGTTTTTGAAAATCCATAAACTATTTCTGATGATTCAAAAATATCGCGCGCTTTGGAATAAAAGGGATCGTCCTGCATATAATTAAAGTCTCCGGAAAAAAAGCCGGAGACAATTCCGGGAACCGCGTATAATTGCGCGCAAAGATGCGGGATCTGTTCCGCGAGGAAGGAGAGAAAATTCCACGCTTCATCAGGATATTCGCAATCCGCGCTGATACCGGCATATAAACCGCAGAGGCCCAGATTGTATTTTCCCCCATATCCTGAGTCCGGAATTGTAGTAATGCCAAATACATTATCGCCCATTTTTTCCCTGAGACGCGGGATGGCGCGGCTTGAAGCAATTAAAAGCGCGATCTTTCCCTGCGCGAACTCTTCCAGTCGCTGACCGCCTGTTACGCCAAAACTTACCGGCGCAAGCGCTCCTTCTCCGTTAAGGCTGCCCAGAAAAGCGATATCCCTTATCATGGCCCTTGTGTTAATTACCGGTTTCTGCCCTCCGTGAGAATTATCAATTGCCCAGAAATCACCGCCGGACGCCCAAATCCATGAAAAAATATCCCTGGATACCGCCTGCCTGTCCTGCGAACTTAATCCCAATGCCGCGCCGCTGGCGCTTCCCGCTGATACAGCCTTTGCGAATCTTAAAAATTCCTCTCTCGTTTTGGGCGGACGATCAAAACCGGCCGCGGTTATAAGCTCAATATTATAAAAAAGCAAATCAATGAATGAAACCAAAGGCACCGTAAACAAATCCATTCCGGTCTTGCGAACATCACGAGGATTATCAAATCTTATGTTCGCGGCGAAGTTACCGGGGTTTCTCTCCTGATTAAAATATGATTCCAGGGAAAGAAGCGCGCCTGAGGCAGCCAATTCACTGATTTCACCTTCATCAAAAAATAAAATATCAGGAGATGGCGCAGGCTCCCTTTTATCCGATCCGTTCAGGATAACGAGCTTTAGATCCGGATTTTTTCCCTCAAATTCCAAAAGCAGCGCTTCTGTCAATTCCCTGCCGAACAATTCTTCACTGCGCGCGGAAAGAAAAATTTCAGTCTTTTTACTTTTGATATCATGATCAGAGCCTGACATATTTAAAATAATAAAATTGGTTATAATGTGAGAGAGCATCAGTATCAGAACTGAAAGAATTATAAATAAATCGATTCGCGGCGAGAAGTATCTCGACATTTTATCAATTTTGCAGTAAATATTAGTTATGGTCTCTTTGCCTAAAAGATTCATTTACGCGCTCTCCAATAAAATCCGCAGGAAGAATTCTGAATTTATTACGGAAAAAAAATTAATATATAATTTTGCCAAAATAAAAAAATCTCCTTTTGAAAAAAAATCTGAATCATCTAATGATACCTGTCTTGACGCCTGTCTGTCAAATAATTCATACTTAATTGGATTAAAAAAAACCAACTGCATATCATGGGTTAAAATACCCGGTTATGAATTCCTGGATCATGTAATTGAAGCTAAAATACGCCTTGACAGTATGGACGGTTATGCGTCCGCGGGCCTTTTATTCCGCATTACAGACGATACCTCTTATTATATGGCGCTTGTTTCTTCAAAGGGTTACTTCCGTCTTGACGCCGTAAAAGACAATATTCCCAAAACCCTTATTGCCTGGACAGAAATATCTAATTTTGACGGCATTAACATCAATCTGAACATTGTTACCTGCGGTGCATATTTAATTTTTATTGTTAACGGAAAATGGATTGGGGAAATAAATGATGATTCACTTAGCAGCGGGCAGGTGGGTTTTGCCATCGCATCATATTCAATGAACAATGAAAATGCGGCAGCCGGCAGCAGTCAGGAAAAACCGCAATCAGAAATTAACAAAGAAAATAATAATGTCTATTCCTGTAAAGCATATCTCGACTGCATTTCCGTAGATACCCGCGCCAAAGCAATCGGGGAAAGTCATAAAAAATGGACAAACGATTCCAATATCAACGCGGAAAACCGGCTGCGGCTGGCGGAAGCATTCGCATCAACAGGCGAGTCATCAAAAGCGCTGGATCAGATGATCAGGGCATGGAAGCGCAGGGATGACGCAATACGAAGCGTTACATCAACCTATACGGAAGTAAGAACAAGAAAAGAACTGCTGCTCGCATCGCGCCTTTCATTCAGGCTTGGGCAGTACCGTGAAGCCGAAGAATATATTGACGCCGTCATTGAACAATGGTCAGACGATCCTGTAAAACTCATTAATTTTACCGAAGTGAAGGAAGCGTTTAACGAGAAAATAATTGTGCTTAACGAACTGGATAAGTTCAGGGAATTAAAGGAATTCGCGTTAAAATATTCTGATATAATCAATAAAGACATAAATTATTATACAATGCTCGCCCGCAGCCACTTAAGACTGAATGAATACGAAGCGTCCGCTTCAGCGTGGAACATGGCTTTTAAGATGAATAACGAGAACGGCGTTTATGCAGCTAACGCGGCGAACGCGCTTGAACTTGCCGGTAAAAAGGCGGAAGCGCTCGCGCTCTTTATGGAAGCGGGCAGAATATTTTTATTGCAGGATAATGTACCGGAGCTTACGGCGCTAATTCCCAAGCTTACGTCTTTGGGCAGTAAAAACTGGGAAGCGCGCGCGCTTGCGGGAAAATGGGCTTTCAGCGTGGAGGATTATAAATTCTGCGAAGCGGAATGCACAGCCTCGGAAAAACTCAGGAGCGCTCTCAAGCCAAAACCAAAAGCGGATCCGGCATTGTATTATTTATGGGGAATTGTGCTGAACCTTAAGGGAAAAAACGCCAACGCTGTAAGCCTTCTGAAAAAAGCTGTTAAGCTTGCTCCCGATTACGGTCTTTTCCGATTTAAGCTGGCGGAAATCAGAATAACAGGCGGAGAAAAAAATCCCGAGCTTGCAAAAGAACTGCGCATCGCCCTCGATCTGATTGGCAGTGATCCGGGAGGAAAGATGGCAGACCACGCGGGAAAATTACTGCTCAGCATGGGCGATAAAAAAAGCGCGAAATATTTTATAGACAGATCAAAAAAATAACATCCCGGAATATATATGCAGATAATCGAATGGCCGCAATTTCTTGAAAACGGATTAAAACAAAAAACGGAATTAACTTCCATGACAATCGGCATTTTTGACGGCGTACACAGGGGACACAGGGCCTTAATAGAGCGCGTTGTTTCGTTTAACGCCTGTTACACTCCTGTAATTGTCACTTTCAGGGAAAACCACAAAACCAGGAGCAAAGAACAGAAAGAAGCGAACGGAACGCAAAATGATATTCAGACATTCCGGCAGAGAACAGATATGTTTGAAAAACTTGGTATCCTGATAACGGTTGTAATGGATTTTACAGACGAGTTAATGAGAATGCCCGGTATGGATTTTTTAAACATATTGCTGAAACACGGCAATACCGGTTTTTTCGCTGTCGGAAACGATTTCCGCTGCGGTTATAAGCTGGATACCGGCGCGGAGAAAATAAAAGATTTTTTTACATCCCGCAGCATACCGGCGGAAATAATACCGCAGGTAATGGAAGGCGCTCTTCCCATAAGCTCTAGCCGTATCCGTTCCGCCATTTCCGCCGGAGATATAAAATCCGCGGAATTAATGCTGGGTTATGCCATTAACGGTAATTGACACTTTTTTTTTATTCATTAAAAATAAGTAACATTGGCAAATAATAATTTAGGAGATTGGTATGGATAAAGAAACTGAATCCTTTCTGAAAGCCCAGGCAAAAGAAATCCGAAAAATGACTATCGAGGAGATTGCAGCTCTGGGAACAGGTCATATCGGAGGAGCCATGTCCATTGCGGATATTCTGGCTCTTTTATATTTTCACCGCATGAAGATAGATCCGCAAAATCCGCGCTGGGAAGATCGCGATCAGCTTATAGTATCAAAGGGTCATGCAGGACCCGCCATTTACGCGGCATTGGCGTTAAGGGGATTTTTCCCCAAAGACTGGCTTACTACCCTGAACAAGGGCGGAACAAGTCTGCCAAGCCACTGCGACCGTAACAAGACTCCGGGTATAGACATGACAACCGGCTCCCTGGGCCAGGGTTTTTCCGCCGCTATCGGCATTGCCCTCGGTCTGCGTATGGATAAAAAAGCATCGACAGTCTACGCCATAATCGGCGACGGCGAATCCAATGAAGGCCAGATTTGGGAAGGCGCTCTCTTCGCAAGTTATCATAAACTTTCAAACCTGATAGCATTTACGGATTTTAACAAACAACAGCTTGACGGTTTTTCAAAAGATATTCTGGATCTTGGCGACCTTGCTAAAAAGTGGGATGCTTTCGGCTGGTTTACGCAGGAAACAGACGGGCATGATGTCGCAGCCCTTGATGCCGCTGTTGAAAGAGCGTTAGCCCAGAAAGAAAAACCTTCAATGATTGTGATGAACACAATCAAGGGGAAAGGATGCAGTTTCGCCGAAGGCGTAGAGAAGAATCACAGCATGGTCTTTGACACGGAAAAAGCCAAAGAAGCCATCGCTGCGTTAGTATAATTAAAAAGGAGAGAACAATGTCAGAGCAGACAAAAGAAATGAGAATGGCGTATGTCGACACGATTGTTTCGTTAGCTGAAACAAACAGGGATATAGTTGTACTGGAAGCGGACCTGATGAGCTGCACAAATACGGGCGTTTTTAAAAAAGCATACCCTGATCGTTTTTTCAATGTCGGAATCGCCGAAGCGAATATGGTAGGCATCGCCGCCGGGCTTTCCACATTGGGAAAAATTCCGTTTGCGGCAAGTTTCGGATGTTTCGCATCACGGCGGGTATACGATCAGTTTTTTCTTTCAGCTAACTACGCAAGGCTTAATGTAAAATTAATCGGGACAGACCCTGGCGTAACCGCGGCTTTTAACGGCGGAACCCACATGCCCTTTGAAGACCTCGCCATGATGAGAGTCGTCCCCGGTCTTACGGTCATAGAACCGTCAGATCCCGCTTCATGCGCCGCTTTTATCCGTTTAATGGCTGGTGAATACGGCTGCCACTACCTGCGAATTCCCCGCAAACCTGTTCCGTATCTGTACAATGAAAATGAAAAATTTAAATTTGGCCAGGCTAAAATTTTAAGAAACGGAAAGGATATTTGTTTTATAGCCCTTGGCAGCCTGATGGTAAACCAGTCTATAAAAGCCTGTGATAAATTAGCCGAACTGGGCATTAACGCCGGCGTATTGGATGTATTAACACTTAAGCCCATCGACCGTGACGCGATATTGAATCAGGCAGGCTCTGTGCGCGCCATCATCAGCACGGAGAATGCGCAGATAAGAAGCGGACTGGGCAGCGCGGTAGCTGAAATCCTCGCAGAAAATGGCTGTTCCTGCAAATTCGCGCGCATCGGTATCAGGGATGAATTCGGCGAAGTAGGCACACAGGACTACCTGGTAAACCGCTTCGGTCTTGATGTAGACAGCATGGTAAAAAAAGCGCAGGAGCTTTGCAGGTAAAGGCAAATAACAGTATCTATACTTATTTTGGAACAACCTCAGTTATCTTGAATTTATCATAAAAATTCCTTACCCTTATCAGCATGTCATTCACTTTCTACAATACACTGGGCCGCGAAAAACAGATTTTTAAACCTTTAAAAGAAGGCAAGGTCGGTTTTTACGGATGCGGACCGACAGTTTATAACTACGCGCATATAGGAAACTTGCGCGCTTATGTGCTGCATGACATTCTGGTCCGCTCTCTGCGCCGCGCAGGATACGAAGTAAATCATGTGATGAATATTACCGATGTCGGGCATCTTTCAGGCGATAATGATGAAGGCGATGATAAAATGGTAAAAAGCGCAGAAGAACGCGGAAAAAGCGTTCTTGAAATAGCGGAATTTTATACCCGGGCTTTTTTTAATGATACGGACAGAATGAACATTACGCGCCCTACAGTCGTATGCAAAGCTACTGAACATATCAGCGAAATGATCGCGATGATTGTGCGGATAGAAAAAAATGGTTTTACATATTCTGCCGGAGGCAATCTTTACTTTGACATATCCCGTTTTCCATCTTACGGAGAACTGGCGCTATTGCGTCCTGATGATCTGAAATCAGGCGCGCAGACTGGGTATGAACGCACCGGACAGGATGAAAATAAACGCAACGCTGGTGATTTTGTATTGTGGTTTACAAAGAGTAAATTTGAAAACCAGGCGCTTATGTGGGACAGCCCGTGGGGCCGCGGTTATCCGGGATGGCATATTGAATGTTCCGCGATGAGCATGAAGTATTTAGGAGAAAATTTTGATATTCACGCGGGGGGAATCGATCACATTCCCGTTCATCACACCAATGAAATCGCCCAAAGCGAGGCAAGTATGGACGCCGCAGGAAAAAAGCCCTGGGTGTCATATTGGCTGCATAATGAATTCCTGGTGATTGATAAGGCAAAAATGTCCAAATCGGCGGGAGGGTTTCTTACCTTACAGAGCCTTATTGATGAAGGTTATGATCCGCTTGATTACCGTTACTTCCTGCTGGGCGGCCATTACCGCAGCCAGCTTCAGTTTTCATTTGACAGCTTAAAAGGCGCGAAGAACTCGCGCATATCCCTGATTGATAAAGTCCTCTCTTTGGCGCAGAAAACAAATTTTAACAGACGGGAAGCCAATAAAGAGAGCCGGGAATTTGCAATAACAGGTAATGATGTATTAAAATATATAGAAGCATTCAATAAAGCGCTTGAAGATGATCTATCCACTCCAAGGGCAATGGCAGAAATTTGGGGGCTGTTGCGTGAAGGACCCGCGACAGAAGAGGCTTTAGCGGCTGTTTTTGACATGGACAGGGTTTTAGCGCTGGGGCTTGAAGAAACCTGCATGGCAAAAGCCAGTGAAAACGGAAAGGATTCCGGGAATAATGAACTTACTGATGAAATTGAACAGCAAATAATCAGGCGCGCTGAAGCGAAAAAGGCTAAAGATTTCGCCACCGCAGACAATATTAGACAAAATCTGAAAGAACGCGGTATAATACTTGAAGACGGGCCTGGAGGAACAACCTGGCGGCGCGCATAATTTTATTGAATAACGCGCTAGTGTCCTGTTATATTCAAATGACGGAATGAAATGTTAAGTTAAATCCTTATGTAATAAGGATTTAACGCATATTGTTATATCGGAAACCGAATATAACAGGACACCAGTTTATGGCAAAACAATGTAACTAAATGTAACAATTAAGTAAAATTTTTGTTTAAAATATGTAGGGGACAAATTGGAAGATGAGGCAAAAGCCGCAAGCATTGGAGGTGAAGCAGGCATTCAGAGCGGTAATTCCATCATGGAATTTAAGCGTCTTTATGATTCAACCTTTTCAGTTTTGTTCAGAGTGGCTTACAGGATTACAAATAACGCAGAAGCTGCGGAAGACCTTTGTCAGGACAGTTTCTTTCGGTTATACGAGAAAAACATGGTTTTCCCAACCCCGGAGGAGGCAAAATACTGGCTTATTCGCGTTATAAAAAACGCCGCTTTAAATTACGCAAAGCGGAAGGAAAGGGAACGAAAGGCGTATCAGAAAGCTTTTCGGGAAGATGACAGACGGGAGGAAACAGGAGAAGGGCTGCTTGTTAAAAAAGAAACCTCCGAGGAAGTTAAACAGGCGCTCGATAAATTACCGGAAAATTTACGAATGGTGTTAATTTTAAAGGAATATGCAGAGATGAATTATAAGGAAATTGGCAGGGTTCTTGGAATTAGCGAAGGAAATGTAAAAGTTCGCGTATTCAGAGCCAGGGAACGGTTAGCCGCGCTTATGTATATTCAGGAGCAAAATCAAAATCGGAGTGAATCCTTATGAAACGAGTATGTCCTGATTCACAGATTCTTTCAATTTACATGGATAATGAACTACCTTCGCCATGGAAAGAGAAACTGGAATCTCATTTAGAGTCATGTTCCGGATGCAGAGAAAAACTGGAGGGCTTTAAACGGCTTCACGGGAAGCTGCTTTTAGACGGACCGCTTGCAAGTGATCCTGTAATAGAAGCCGCGAAGAACAAAACATGGCAAAACCTTCAATCAGGAGCTGGTTTACGCAATGAAAAGTTGAATCGAAACTTATCCCGTCCCAAATCTGATATATGGAGGCGCAGGCTTTCCATACCATTGCCGGCAGCGGCGGCAGCAGCAGTCATTCTTATCCTTCTTGCAGCGCTGTGGGTTCGCAGAGCGCCTGACAATTCAAATGGATTTGCTTCTCAGCCACAGGAACCCGCCGCAAGGGAAAATTTTATCGTAGCCGCTGAAGATGATATGCCGGGGATAATACCGGCCATGGATTTTAACAGCGTACTTCAATATTTAGGTTCGGATGGTTCCGAAATTATCATTTTACGGCTGCCCGAAAGCAAGAACTTTTTAAGATCCGGCGAACCTGCTATAATAAGGGCTGCCGACTATACACGGAGATAATTACAGGATGAAGATAAAAAAGATAAAATGTCCATTTTACCTTTTCAGCGCATTCTTATTTTTTATTATTAATATCCCGGCTAACGCTCAGGACCAGCAGACAAACAGCGATTCATCGGAAATAATTCCCATGTTCAGGTGGAGAGCGCTGATTGTGGAAATCGACGCAAGGGTGCTGGAACATGAAGTTGAAGTTATCTGGAATGAAACTCACCGTAAATTAGCCATACCGGGTTATCCTGTAGGAATAAAACTTGTCGGCGCAAACATAATTGTCGCGGTGCAGTTCACTCCTTTTATCCGCCGTCACGGCAATGTACTTGTCGCCCAGGGGCAGATCTGGATTGATGATCCAGACAAAGGAATGACCTATTACGCGTCAATTCAGTCAATTCCCCTGGAGTTTGATGAACCAATTTATTTCTTCCCTCTGGGTTCATCAGAACATTTAGACTCATCCATAGAAATTGTTTTAACCGTTAATCCATACAGTGAAACCAACATCATCGAAGCGCAAGATGCCGTTAAAGCCTCAAACTAAAATATTTTTTTTAGGAATTATTCTTTTATCCGTAGTTCTTTTTTCATGCGATAAAACCGCTCCTGTTATAACATCAATCGACCCGAAGATTGGCGTAATGGGGGAACTAATTACGCTGACCGGAAATAATTTTCAGGCGGAACGGGATGAATCTTATGTGAGTATAGCCGGAATTGCGCCGACAAGTTCATCGTATCACACCTGGCAGGACGATCTTATAATACTGAGGATTCCAGAATCAGGGGAATCCGGACTGGTTTATGTGCATGTGGACGGAAAAAAAAGCAACGGAGTTTTATTTTCAAATTCCGCCGCTGTGCCCAAACCAATCGCGGGAGAGGAATTCGGCCTTGAACCGAGAATAACATCGGTAAGCCCGCAGACAGGCGCGCCGGGAACAAGAATAACCATAACCGGAAATAATTTTGGCGCAACAAGGGAAGGCGGAGGCGTTTTCTTTTCATGGGATTTTGAGTCTCCATCATTCAATCCCCATGTGGTAAGAGAGCCGGAATTTATAGAAGTTTCAGAGGTTGAATTTGGCTATGAATTATGGAACGCGCGTGAAATCCGCGTGCGCCTGCCGGACGGAGCGGTCAGCGGCAACATTGAAATAAGAACATCCCACGGCACTTCCCGGCCTGTTTTTTTTGATGTTACCGGAAAACCCGGCTCCAAAACATATAAGGAAAAACGCAGCTACACCGTAAATTATTCCGTTGATGTAAGAATTCAGGAAGCGTCAAGACCCAATGCTTTATACCTGTGGATCCCCAGGCCTGTCAATTCGCCTTCGCAGCGGAACGCAAGTCTTATTTCACGTAATATAACTCCCCTGGTTGAAAATTACCGGGGAGTAAGCCTTTTTAAACTGGATAATCTCGCTTCAGGCGCCAATTATACCATCAATAACTCTTTTCATGTTGAAGTATACACGCAGGAAACATCCATAAGGCCGTTATCCATCAGACAGGAAACATCATCCATTCATACAATGTACACCCAGAGTTCTTCCCTTATTCCTTGCGACAGTCAGGAAATCAAGGCAATTTCCGCTGCAGCGACAGGCAGGGAACAAAATTCGTACGCTAAAGCCAGAATGATATATGACTGGATAATAACCAATATGCAGATAACGGAAATTGCGCCAAATCCCGCGGCCGGCATTGTCGCTGCGTTGGAACTGCGGGAAGCGGATCCGTACAATGCCGCTCTTCTTTTTACCGCCATGGCAAGGGCGGCAAGAATACCATGCCTCCCGATTGCAGGCGTGCTTATAAACCGCAGCGGGCAGACGCTTCGCCACTACTGGGCGGAAATATGGCTTGACGGTTTTGGCTGGCTGCCTGTCGATCCCGCGATGGGAGCTGGAGCGGTTCCCGGTTCATATATTTTCAAACAGGATATGGTAAATTACTACTTCGGCAATCTGGACAACCAGCGAATTGCCTTTTCAAGAGGCGAAGTAAATCTATCGCAAATGGAAAGCCGCGGCAGACAGGTGCCGCGCCCGCAGTCATACTCGCTTCAGAATATTTGGGAAGAGGCAGCCGGCGGGCTTGAATCCTATTCCAGTTTATGGGGAGATATTACGATTAGCGGTATATATGTACAATAGATCAGCTGTTCCAAAAACATGAACCTGCGGTTCGAAAGTTTTGGAACAGCCTCAATTATTAAAAGCGGGCTGCGCAAATCCCTGTCAGGGTCATAAATACTCCTAAAGCGAAGCGTTGAATTTAATAGTGTAAGTACCGGTATAAGAGCTATACGGATATACCTTGATATAATACACACTTCCACTTGTTAGTGAGCGTGGAGCGGAACGGTAAGCATTATAAAAATTGATAGTGCTTCCTGATGGATTTCCGCTGCTGTCATATAACTCCACATATAAATCTGTAAGTCCGCCAAAAGTGACATGGATATACTGAGTAGATGCGGTTGCGGTGAAAACGAACCATTGTTCTCCGCCTTGTGTGGAAATATTGCCGTTAGCCCAGTTGTCAAATGTAAGCTGGGTAGCGTTGTAACCAGGAGGAGACCATATACTACTGACCGGAGCGCTTGTCGATGTATTATACGCTATCTGGAAAGAACCAGTCCCGCTGCCATAAGTAACCCGAATGTAATACATGACACCGGAAGTCAATGATCGTGAGAAATATGAAGAACCAGATAAGTATGAATTGGCTCCTGTTGGGTTACCGTTGCTGTCATATAACTGAACATATAAATTCGTTATTGTGCCGCAATTTACATGTATGTTCTGTGTAGATGCAGAGGCGGTAAACACGAACCATTGTTCTCCGCTTGATGAGGAAATGCTGCCGTTTGCCCATTGATTTGCCGTTCCAATTTGAACAGGAGTGTATTGAGGACTCCAGCCTCCCCCTCCTCCGGGATTGCTTGTAGACGAATTAAACGTTATCTGAAAAGTACCGCTCCTGCTGCTGGCATACGGCCAAACTTTTATAAAGTATATATTACCGGATATCAATGACGACCTTTGAGCGTATGGGTAACTGCGAGTTAAGTTTATTTGGCTTCCCACCATGGTACCGTTGCTGTCATATAATTGCACCCGTATATCATCTAATGTGCCGAAATCTGCGTGGATGTAATGAGTAGACGCTGATGCTGTAAATGCAAACCATTGTTCGCCGCCAGGTGAAGAGATATTACCGCTTGTCCATTGGTTAAATGTTAAATTGGTATAACTGTCATCCGGTGTCCAAGTGCCCACAGGAGGACTTGTCGATGTATTAATAGCTATCTGGAAAGTGCCGTTCCCGTTACGCGGTGAAACCTTAATAAAGTATATATCATTGGGTATTAATGATAATGGGGTACTACGATAATTGTTATATAAATTAATGGCATTACCTGCAATTGAACCGTCGCTGTAATATAGCTGCACATATAAATCTGTTAAAGTACCGAAAATTACATGGACATACTGTGTATTAGCTGCAGCGGAAAAAATATACCATTGTTCGCCGTTTGAAGATGAGATATTTCCATTAACCCACTGATCTCCTGTGAGCAGAACAGGAGTACCGCTTTCCGGAGACCATGTAGGAGGCGAACCTTGTGTTGAATTAAAGGAAATCTCGTAATCACCGCTGCCAACGCTCGTCCAAACCCTTATATAATATACATCACCGATTTGTAATGATGATCGTGAAGTATAAGTAGTAGAACCATATAAGTTTGTACTGCTATCTCCAACTAGGTTGCCATTGCTGCCAACTAAACGTACATATAAATCATTTAATGTATCGAATTTAAAATGGATGTATTGAGTAGACGCTGATGCAGTAAATGAAAACCATTGCTCGCCGCCATAAGAAGATATGTTACCGCTGGTCCACAGGTTTTCCGTTAATGGAGTATTGTTGGGAGGAACATAAGATGAGCTGTTGAACATTATCTGGAAAGTGCCTTTATCGCTAGAAGACCATGGCCACACTTTTATATAGTATGTATTTCCGATGGTTAATGATGATCGTGAAATATAAGTAGTAGAACCATATACGTTTACGGAGCTTCCAACGGAGGGGCCGGGAGAGCTGCCGTTACTGCTATATAACTGCACATATACATCAGTCAGGGAACCAAAAGAAATGTGAATATAATGCGTAGACGCGGTAGCGGTAAAATAGAACCATTGCGCGTCGCCTTCTTTAGCGATGTTACCGCCTGCCCATTGGCCTTCAAAAATCTGGCTTTCTCCGGGAGTTTCTTCACAACTGATAAATAGCGCTCCCAGCAAGAGTATTATTGCAAATATTCCATGGTAAAAATATTTATTTTTCATTTTCAGTCTCCTTAATTCCCAAGATCAGCTATTGTGTCCCGTAAAATGTATTATATTATATATTATATGTCAATTGCTTGCATTTATCCATGATCGATACTAAACTTATGTTTATAAAGAGGCTAAAATGGTAACGGTAATTTCTTTGGGCGGTTCTATTGTGGCTCCGGACAAGGTTGACATCGCTTTTCTGACGGAATTTGTCAAATTGATACGTTCTTTTATCGAAGCGGATTCAAGCAGACGATTTATTTTTGTTGTAGGCGGCGGCGGTCCTGCCCGTCACTGGCAAAACGCTTACCGTGAAATAAACGGCGGTATAAAAGATGATGAAGCCGACTGGATTGGAATAATGGCGACGCGTTTAAACGCGCAGCTAATAAAAGCTGTAATGGGCGAATGGTGCACCCAGGAAGTAGTAACTAATCCCTGCCAGGTTGATCCTCTGACAGGCCGGGTATTGGTTGCCGCCGGCTGGAAACCGGGTTTTTCAACCGATTATGACGCGGTCCTCCTTGCGGAACGTTTCCGGGCGGACGCATTAATCAACCTTTCCAATATTGAAAAGGTGTACACAGCCGATCCCAAAATTGACAGTAATGCCAGCCCAATCGATAAAATATCCTGGGCAGATTTTCGCGTCATAACAGGCGATGAATGGGTTCCGGGAAAAAATGTTCCGTTCGATCCTGTCGCCAGTCGCCACGCGGAAAAAATAAATTTAAAAGTAATCTGCGCAGCCGGCAGAAACCTAGATAATTTAAAAAAAATACTGTCAGGCGAAGAATTTACAGGCACTACAATTTACTGATTTTTTTCCGGCTTTCAGGCTGCTAAAATACGAATACCAAAGCAGACTTTCCATAATGCGTCCGCGTTATGGACTGCCGCTAACTAATATACGAAAGGCTTGCGCTGGCGCCTGATGCGGCCTGCGCTGTCCTGCCGCAGACTTTAAATGACAGCGCTTTGCCGGACATGTTTTTCACATCCACCTGGTTGCGCGTAACGGTAACAGAAACCCTTTGGCCTTTCCATATTACCTGAAACGATATACATTCGATTTCTTCAGGCAGACAGGGTTTAAAGGTTAATATATCCGCGCTTAACGCGTAAACCATGCCCGCGAAACCAATAACAATTTCCTGCCACATTCCGCCGACATTTGCAAAGTGAATGCCATCTGAAGAGCGCGGTCTGACTCCGAAGTCGATATCCATGGATTTTTTCCAGTTTTCATAGGCAATCGCCGGGCGGCCGGTTCTGGCGGCTACTATGGCGTTATGGCACAGGGAATTGGAAGAATCATGAATGGTATAGGGATTGTAATAATCGAATGAACAGATCATCTCTTCCTTTGTGAAGGCTTCAGTGTATAACCCCATCAAAGCTATTACATCGGATTGTTTAAGACACTTGGAGCGATAACGCATCTCCTGGGTCGTATAAAATCCAAATAATTTATTTTTATCCTTCCACAGTCCTTCAATGTCTATTTCGCAGAAGGCAGAGTCAAAATTATCGCACTGCCAGACAATGTGGCGCTCTTCATCTTTGGGGATGGAAAGACCGCTAGCTATCTCGTTAAAAAGCGCGATTTCATTGTCATTAAACCCAATTTTTGCACATAACGCCTGATATACGCCGGGCGCGTCGGCTTTGCACATGCTTGTAACTCTTTCCGCCAGACGCAGGTTTTCACGCACAACAAAATTTGTGTAGGCATTGTTATTGGTAACGGGCTTATATTCATCAGGACCCATAACGCCGTAAATGTGCCAGCCGCGCCTGCCATTTACCTTTGTCGAACGGCTTTTCCAGTATCTTGAAGTTTCCAGAATTATTTCCAGGCCCTGGTTATAAAGAAAATCCTTGTCCAGAGTGTTCAGGTAATAGTGCCAAAGTCCCACTACAATGTCGGCCGTTATATGTATTTCATGATCCGCATATTCAAATAACGGGCATACCTCATCGCCGTAACGATCTGTCTGCCATGGATAGCGCGCTCCAGGGTAATTCATGGCTTTGGCGCTTCTGCGCGCCCCGTCCAGTATTTTATAACGGTACAGGGCGGTCATTTTTGCCAAAGCGGGCTGCGTATAAATATAAAAAGGCTGGAAAAATATTTCCATGTCCCAGCAGACTGAACCCAGATACATCTCGCTTGTTGATCCTTTCGCGCAGTTAAGCGCCCTCGGATCAGCGCAGCGGGCGCGAAGCAGGTGGTATATTGACTGCCGTATTGCAAGCTGGCTGTTGTAAGGAGGTGTGTCATTCGCCTTGATCTGAATATCAGAAATTTCCCAGTTTTTCGCCCACCGGCTGACGTGCTCGGCGTGCAGAGCTTCGCTGTCCTTTTCAAGACAGGCATTGATCAGATTGATGCTCTCATCCAGCAGAGCTTCCCTGTTAAAATATTCGCTCGCGGCCTGCACAGAGACCTTGCGCACATCGGCCTGTTCATCCTCCGCCAGCCTGAAGAAATGGCTTGAAGCGACCCGGCGCTCTTCGCGCTTTATGATCTTTTTACAGTCTTTATCGCAGACCATGCGGCTGACTGTCATCACCCTGTCGCCTAAATTGCACGTAACATCAGAATAGATAACCTGATCGCCTGCGAAACCTGTTACGCGGCCTGAAAATTTATCATAACCGTTTGTGCGGACATCGTTGTCTATGAAACTTATCAACTCCACATCCGCGCTGCAGCCAATGGCTGTAATTTTCAAATCCTGCACGCATACAAACCTGTAATCGGGATTCATGTAACGCCTGAATAAAAGATTAAATTTTTTACCTGACGCTGTTTCCCAAATAAAGGTGCGGAAAAGCGTCGCGGTCTGCATGTCAAGCCAGCGCCTGTAATGGGTGATTTTTGAGGTTTCCATGTCCAGCTTTTCATTGTCCGCGTATACCATAAGCCCAAGTGAATAGGGAAGATTAATAACGCCCACATTCCAGAAAGGATGTTTGCCCTGTACCAGAGGAATAAAAGCGCCCCAGCGGCTCTTTTTTGAAGGGACAACTTCAAGAGAGACATTCATTGCCATGCGATCATAGGTAAGATTCTGTTCATCATCAGAGAAGCCTTCTTCAAAACCGGAACGTATTGTTAAATAACCAGTTCCAAGGGCCATAACCGATTCATTGTGCCTTACGCGGGTAATATCAAATTCTTCTTCAATGACGCACCAGTCCGGATCAATTTTGAATTTATCAATGTACATATCACCCTCCTGTAAAACAGAATCTTCTGATAACAAACTTTATGTCCAGGCATTTAACGGGGATTCCGTAATTCTTATGCGCCTGACATCTTACTTAATTTATGAATGTTTTTCCTTTATTCGTCTATATACATCTTCCACAGTTCCCTGGAAAGGACCGTACAGTTCCATCTTAATGGAAACAAGGGCTGCGGCGAATTTCAGCGACTCTGATACGTCATGCTCCAGCCTCCACGCAAGATACGCCGCGAATGTAGTGTCGCCCCTGCCTGTTCGGCCAATCACGCTGTTGTTGGAAAATTTCTCGTAATGGGTGACGCCGTTCACCCGAGCCAATACGCCCCGGGAATTCGTGATCATAATTTCCGGGCAGCCCCATGACTCAACAATTAAAGACGCTTTTTCAAGGTCATCAGTGCCGGTTAATACCCTCGCTTCCACTACATCCAGTTTTACCCTGTCCATACGGGAAATGATCTCTTTTTTGTTTATCACATCGCCGAAATTTATCTCGTGCGTAACAGGGGTTATCTGACGCACAAAACTCTGCATATCGGTGGAAAGACTGTAGCCGCGCGCTTTAAGTCCGTCTATGAGATCCATGTCAAACTCAGAGTCCGAGACTCCGCACAGATGTACAAATCTTGAATCAAGTTCCGGCACATCCTCAGCTTTTATGAGTCCTGCGGTTCTGATAAGCGTAATTTTCCGTTCATCGACATTTTCAGATTCATGCACTACTTTGGAATATGTCGTACAATCCGCAGGTATTACAAAGACATCTACGCCCCGATCCTTCATCGGCTGGTTGATTTTTTCTTCATCCAATGACATTTTGACAACAGCGGCTGTCTTTACGCCGACTCTTGATGTAACCATCGCTCCGCACAGCACAGCGCTGCCCGGCGCTACGATTGTATCTCCGTTAAAATGCGTTACTTCGTCATAACACATGTGGCCAATGAAGGTTACCCCGTATTTTCCTGGTAAAGCGTTTTTCATGACTGTATTCCTTTATTCAATAAATTTATGGCAGCTATTCCAAAAACTGAAAGTTTTGGAACAGCCTAAATTGTTAAACTATAAAATTTTAAGTCTTACAAGGTTCCATGAAGCGGGAGGTAGCGCAATTTCCAAAAATGCAGAACCTGACCTGTTTTCGCATCTGCCGCCTGATAATACTTTTGGTTTCACCTTCTCTTCAGATGCGGAATTGCAGGCCTGCAGATCATTATTATAAAGCGCCCTGTGTTCAACAAGACTTATATTACCAAAACCGGCTATTTGCGCGTCAAGGTTTACGGCTTCTCCCAGATTCCTGTTAACAGTAAAAATGTTAATCTCATTTTTTTCCCGGTTGTGAACGCCCGCGGCTTCAATGTATGGCACATCACAGAATTCACGCGAATCGTATTTGTCAACTGTAACGGGACAGCGAAGCGCTGTTCCCCTGCCAAAACCGGAAGCGTCCATGAACGGATAAAATATTGTCTGCCGCCACGCGCTGCCTGATTTCTCTGTCATGACAGGCGCGATAACATTTACAAGCTGCGCCAGACAGGCAATCTTTACCCGGTCGGCGTTTTTTAACAGAGTAATTAACAGGCAGCCCGCAGCCAGGGCATCGGCCATTGTATAGATATCTTCCAATAGCGGCGGCGCTTCGGACCATTTTTCAATTTTCCTGTCAGCGTTGTTAGAATGATACCAGACATTCCATTCATCGAAAGACAAGTTAACAGTTTTCCTGCTGTTCTTTTTCACTTTTACAAGATCGCAAATTCCAGCGACTGTTTTTATAAAGTTATCCATTTCAAGACTGCGGCCCAGAAAATTGGGAATATCATTTTCATGATTTGCCAAATACATGTGAAGCGAGACATAATCGGCATGATCATAGACATGTTCAAGCACTGTCTTCTCCCAATCTCCGAAAGTTGGCATACGCATATGGGAACTGCCGCAGGCTACAAGCTCTATTGAAGGATCTGTCCACTTCATTACCTTGGCGGCTTCAAGCGCGATTCTGCCGTATTCTTCCGCTGTACGGCCGCAAATCTGCCAGGGGCCGTCCATTTCATTGCCCAGGCACCATAACTTAATTCTGTGAGGATCATTTACACCGTGTTTGCGGCGAAGATCGCTCCAGTATGTCCCGCCGGGAAAATTACAGTACTCGACAAAATTCCTCGCTTCCTGAGGGCCGCGCGTTCCAAGATTTACGGCCATCATCATTTCGGCGTTTACCTTCTTTGTCCATGCCGCGAATTCATTGGTGCCAAAACTGTTGCTTTCTTTGGTCGCCCAGGCAAGATCCAGCCGCACCGGGCGCAGTTCCTTAGGCCCCGTGCCGTCTTCCCAGTTATAACCTGATACAAAGTTGCCGCCGGGATAGCGTATAACAGAGACATCGAGCTCTTTTACCAACGCCGCGACATCGTTTCTAAATCCTTCACTGTCCGCTTTTGGGTGACCCGGTTCGTAAATGCCCGTGTATACAGCCCTGCCCAAATGCTCGATGAATGAGCCATAAAGCCGTTTATCGGTTTCTCCGATTGAAAATTCTTTATGCAGTGTAATATTTGCTTTCATATTTTTTAGTTTTTCATTCCTGTTAAAACAATGCCTTCCATGAAGTATCTTTGTCCTATTAAAAATAAAACAACTCCAGGGATAAAAGCCATACATGTCGCGCACATAAACATCGACCAGTCCTGCCTTAATGAACCTCTGAAAATTGTCAAGCCGACAGATATTGTATATTTATCTGTTTCACCGACAAGATATATCATCTGCGTCAAAAGATCATTCCACAAAATGATAAATAAAAGCAAACTGACTACAATCATCGCAGGTTTTACCGCAGGAATTATAATCCTTGTAAGAATTGTAAAATATCCCGCTCCGTCAATATACGCAGCCTCATCAAGTTCCATTGGAATGGTACGCATAAACTGCCTGATAAGGAAAATGTTAAAAGCTCCGCCTCCGCAGAAATACGGCAGAATAAGCGGCCAGAATGTTCCCATGAGCGGAGTTCTGGACCACATGATATAAAGCGGTATCAGCGTAACCATACCCGGAAGCAGCATTGAACCTACGCAAAGAGAAAAAATAAATTTCTTGCCGGGAAACCTTAAGCGGGCGAAAGCGTATCCGCAGAAGGTCGCTGTAATGGTGCCCGCAAGCACGGAAGGAATTATTATTGTCATTGTGTTTTTAAAATACAGCCAGAAATGAAAGTCCGACAGGGCTTTGGGATAATTTGAAAAGAGCCAGTTTGGAGGAAGGACGGCGGGAGGCGCTGAATACAGCTGGGCATTGTTCATCAGACTGGAGCGTATAATCCACCATATCGGAAACATTACAAGAATAGCAACGACAATAGTTGCAATTAACGCTATATTGTTTAAGGTATTTTCGCGGTTTTCGCGTTCCTGGTTCGCGTTGATCATTTATCCCCCTCATAGAATACCCATTCTCTGGATGTAACAAAAATAATCGCTGTAAATATCGCTACAATAATAAAAAACACAAATGATATTGCGGCGGCGGAACTGAGACGGCCTGAATAAAACCCTTCATAGTACATAAGATAAGTCATAAATCTGGTTGAATTACCCGGGCCGCCCTGAGTAAGCGCGAGCGCCGGAGTTACTATCTGCATATTGGTTACTATCGCCATTAATAAATTGTAGAAAATAATCGGAGTCATGCTTGGAACAGTAACATTTAAAAAACGCTGCCAGAAATTGGCTCCGTCAATTTCAGCGGCTTCATAATATACCCGCGGTACATTTTGCAGCCCCGCGAGAAATATGACTATCAGGTTTCCAGACAGCCACACGGATATTAATGCGAGAGATGGAATTACAAGTTTTGAGTCCTGTAAAAAATTAACCTTGTCAACGTTCAGCAAGGTTAAAACATAATTGAATAAACCATAATTGGGTTCATAAAGCCACGACCAGCCCATGTACACAGCGACGGCCGGCAGAACATAGGGTATATAAAAAACAGCCCTGAAAAAACCTCTGGCTGGAATTTTTCTGTTTAAAAGCATCGCGACCGCGAGTGAATAAATCAAACTGCCTGCGACTGCCAATAATGTAAAAAACGCCGTTACCTTGATCGAATCCTTAAAAAAAGGATCATCTCTGAAGAGGTAGATATAATTTTCAAGCCCGATAAAAGAATCCATGGTAAATTTGGGTATTCTTCCCCAGTTGAAAAAACTAATTCCGAATACCGCAAGCAAAGGTCCGTATGTAAGCACTGTAAGGCCGATAAACGCGGGTATCAGAAAAATATACGCGGCTGTCGCTTCCTTCTTCGCGATTTTTGTAGCTGCATCTGAATGATATGCTTTGATTTTTAAATTTTTGCCTTCAGCCATTTACTGCTCCTTGGCGCTAATCATAAATGAATGGCGCTGGTTTTATTTAGTAATTTTTTAATAACACTTTTGTTAAAACATTTTTTACCAAATCATCAAAGATGAATGGAACCGGATTTTTCCTGGCAGATTAAAAATAACGCTTGCATTAATTTATCCTGCGCCGGTAACAGATTAACAGCGCAGGATTTAAAACATTTCAATAAACAGGCGCAGGTTACCGGCGCCTGTTTATTATAAACTATCTTCCTGAGTTAGCTCTTCGCAAAGCCGCGGCGGCGCCTGTAATCGCGTCTCTGGCGGTTCTTCTGCCTGTCCATACATCACCTAACGCTGCTCCAAGAACCTGGTTAAAATCATTGGTGTTGGGCGTATAATACCATGCTGCCGACCTTGAATTTGTTCTGGCATAATCCACAACCGCGGATTTGTATTCAGCATACGGCGGGAAGTTGGGGTTATTAACCCATCTTCTTGTATCAGCTTCATTGGTGTAATATTTGTCCAATATCGGCATCCAGATACCGCTTTCGATCAAACCCCAGGAATTTTCTTCCTGTGTATACCATCTGAGCCATTCCATCGCGGCTGCCTGATTTCTTGACTGTGAAAATACTACCACAGGGCCGCCTGTGTTGATGGTTACTTTTGTTCCCATGTGCGGAAGAACTGCCACGCCGTAGTTGTTGCCTGCGGCTTTCCATTCAGGGAACGCAGTCCCAACATTCCACTGGCCGCCTGTTGCCATTGCGACAGTGCCTGTCAGAATTGAACGCTGAATACCATCATCGGTATTACCCGGTGACAGGGGAGCTACTTTATGTACTAGGTGAAGATCCGCGACTCTCTGAATTGCGTCCATTGCAGCCGGCTGGTCGATAATAACGCTTTTGCCATCGGGGGAATAGAAACCGCCGCCATTGCTGAGCGCCCATACTTCAAGCTGCCATGTAAGGTTATCTACCATTGCCCCGTACTGAACGATTCTGTTTGCGTCAAAACCAGCGTCATTCGGAGTTCTGCCGTTTGCGTCAAGCGTTAATTTTTTAGCTACATCCACAAACTGATCCCATGTCCACGCGTTGGCTACATTGGCCGGCGGATAAGGAATGCCGGCTTTATCAAACATTGCTCTGTTGTAGTAAAGCAGCAGAATTTCGTTCGCTGTTGAATATGCCACAACCTTTCCGTCCGGACCTTTGAACGCAAGACTGTCAAGAGGTCTTGCCTGACCTGCCGGATACATCTGCGACATATCAGCAAGCAGACCGTTGGAAGCGAACTGCAGGGCGGATGCTTCCTGCATCATACCGCAGTCAGGAAGCCTGTTTGCCGCAGCCATTGTATTGAGCGTTGCGTCATAAACTTCCCAGGCAATCTGCCTGACCATTACTTCGATTCTGTTCTGTGAATTGTTAAATTTGTCCGCTGTCGCCTGTGTAACTGCCCACTCTTCAGGTGTGCCCCAGAATGAGAAGGTGATTACAGTCCTTCCCTGCTGCTGTTGCTGTGATTGTGAAGACGGTGCAGATTCCCTGTTTCCCGTCGCGAAAACAAAGCTGCTGACCAAGAGCAAAATCACGCCAATAATCGCGATTTTTTTCATAATTCTCTCCTCCTAAAAATATTATTTTACCTAAACGTTTAGGTAAATAGATAACTATATATTAGCAATGGTTTATAAGGCTTGTCAAGGAAAATTTTCATAAGAATTATAATTTCACTGGAAAATATTCTTACTCAAATAACCGTTTGTAGAGTTTGTCCTGGTTTTTTGACAGATTGCAAACTATTGTCAAATATGTTTTTTATCATTCAAATTAACCCCGCAGGCGGCGCTTGCCGCCGCTGGAGCAGATTCCGTTGTTCGTTAATTGTAAAGTAAAAGCATTGGAGTTTTCTATGCCATATACTTTTTTTGTTTTCTCATATAACCAGCCATTAAACCTTATATGTGAATATCCAGGCTCTGAAAAATCATAAAATATAACATTATCATTGGCTCTTACAATACCATTCCCATAAATTTCCAAATATTGTACTACATTTTTATCATCCGCTTTTACTATAACACCATCAGTAAATGATAAAATTTCATCATTTTGATTTAATTGTCCATTATTATAAGATTTAAAAAACAAAAAAGTTTTTGTATTATAAATATTAAAATTTAGCTCTATTATGGAATAATCATTTAATAAAGCATTATTGTCGATAAATTGTTTTGCGATATTCAATTCATCGGAGAAAACATATAAAGAGAACCAAAAAAAATAAGTAACAAAACCCCAAAATATTTTCACATTCTACCTCTTTATATAAAATAAAAAAAATTAAATTTTAATGAAGTCTTTTCCTTAAATTTAACATTTCTCCCCGGTAAAATGTTTCATATAACGTTTGGCGCAGCGGTTCATTTCATGCGCAAAACTGCTGTTGTATTTTCGTTCATAAAAATTTTTAATATACTCATTATATTCATCAGCGCTTTTTATTTCGCCTTTTTCCAGAAACATCTGCTGATGCTCTTCTTTTTCCAGACGGCGGTAATGGTTCTCCTGCACAATGAAAGATAACGGCGGCCGCTTTGGTTTTATCCGTTCCTTTTGGCCTGAAGTTGGGCAGCCGTAAACTACAAAGGCGGCCGGAAACACATATTCGTCCAGGTCAAGCGCTTTACGGACATTCTCTTCCTGTTCCAGAATATCGCCAATATAACATGAACCAATGCCAAGCGATTCGGCGGCTACTACTGTGTTCTGCGCGGCGATTACCGCATCAGCTACAGCCAAAAGCAGATCCCCTTCTTCAGGCGGACGCGCTTTAATTCCTGCCGCCTGATAACTGTCATACCAGCGCCGGCAATCCGCCAAAAATATCAATGCCAGAGGTACCTGGGCGATGAACGGCTGGTTGTCGCAATACAGTGACAGTTTTTGTTTTAATTCTTTATCTGTTATATCCAGAATTGTATACAGATTCTGGTTTCCGGCTGTCGGCGCTTGCAGCGCCGCTTCCAGGATAAGTTTTTTATCATCCCGGGAAATTGTCCTTGATTCGTATTGCCTTACGGATTTACGCCCGAAAATTGATTTCATTATTTCATTCATTTTCTTACCGTCTTTATTATAGTTTACAACCCGGTAAAAAATATACTAGACTTTGTATAATAAAAGGCTATAGCCATGATTACCATAAAAGAAATAGCCCGTCTTTCCGGGGTTTCCACAACTACTGTTTCAAATGTTCTGAACGGTAAGTCCGGAGCCGCCGGTAAGGACAAAGCGCGCGAAATTATTGAGCTTGCGCACAATCTCCAATATATGCCCAATACCCTCGCCAGAAACCTTCAGCAGAAAAAAACAAATACCATAGGCATTATCACAGAGGATCTGACAGTGTTTAATACGCCGGAAATTGTTAACGGCATTGATGCCTGCTGCGAAGAAAACGGTTATGAGATAATCCTCGCGAACATGCGCCTTTTTAAACGCTATAACAATGACTTCACCGATACGCCAAAACATCATGAACTTTTGGATTCCATGATGCGGAACATGACAGCCAAACAGGTGGAAGGCATTGTCTATGTGGGCTACCATTGCCGCGAAATAGCCTATCTTCCCTCGCGGGTACAGGTGCCTTTGGTGTACGCGTATTGTTACCTGAAAGAGGATCATTATCCGTCCGTGCTGTTTGATGATGAAAAAGCCGCGATGGATGTAACCCGTCTGCTTATTGAAAAAGGCCACCGGCGCATCGGCGTTATATGCGGCCCTATGTCAAGTTTTCATGCCAGAGCGCGGCTGCGCGGTTATTTTAAAGCGTTAGCTGAACATCAAATCAAAGCTAAAGAGGATCTCATTGTGTACGGAGACTGGGAACGTCCTTCCGGTTACCGACTCGCCGCGTCTTTACTGGATAAAAAAGTATCCGCCATTTTTTCATTTAACGACTTAATGGCATCCGGCGTTTACGAACAGGCCGCAGAACGCGGCTTGCAGATAGGAAAGGATATTTCCCTATTTGGTTTTGACAACCGGGATATAAGTCAGGGTTACAGTCCGCAGTTGTCTACTGTTCAGCCGCCTCTTAATGAAATCGGCCGCCTGTCCGCGGAAATTATCATAAGCCGGATGAAACACCGTAAAATCAATAAAAATAAAACAGCTCTTCCCTGTACCATTCTCGAACGGCAGTCTGTCGGAATTTGCCGCCGCCGCTTATAGCTATTCTTTACATTAACCATTACAGTATAAGACAGTATATCGTCAGTGTAACTTCAATAATTTAAAAATCTTCTTTTTAAAACTGCTGGAAACTTTGTTTCCACTGCCGCGGTGCGAGAGAATCATACTTTGCAAAATAAGCGCAAGGAAAAGTATTATCCCCGTTGTTACATCCTGCAGCCATATCCTGCCGCCTGATGTTATCCCTGAAGCTCTGACAATGGTTTCAATCGTCATTAATACCAAGACGCCGATAGGAGAACCTACAATATTACCTACGCCGCCTGTTAACATCGTGCCGCCGATTATGGACGCGGCAATGGCCTTCATTTCGAAAATAAAAGCATGCTGTGAATAACCGGAGCCTGCTTTTAAAAGAAAAACAAATCCCGCAACGCCGGCAAGGAAACCGCAGACTACATAAGAGTAGAACCTGGTACGATTAACATTAATCCCAAGCATCAGCGCGCTTTGACTGTTGCCGCCAACAGCGTATAAATTACGTCCAAACCTTGTCCACTTTAAAACAACAGCGATAATTACTATCAGAAATAATGAGATAAAAACCCCGATGTCAATTGCCGCCGGGATTAAATTGCCGTTTCTCGCGATATAACCCAGAGAATCAATTTCCACCCTGATGCTTTTTAGCCGGACAAAACTTTCCAGCCTGACCGTATGTGAGTTTGATGTGATAACAGTTGCCATTCCCCTGGCAAAAAACATTCCGGCTAGAGTAATAATAAACGGCTGCACTTTCATATAAGCTACCAAAAAGCCCTGAATCAGTCCGAACGCCAAACCAATACCTAAAGCTATGCAAATAGACACAAAAATATTACCATTACCGGAGTCAAGATAAACCGCGCATGCAGCGGTAACAAGCGCGACAACACCGCCAACAGAGATATCAATGCCGCCGCCGACCATTACAATGCTCAAGGCGCAGGCAAGGATGAGCAAGGACGCGTTGTTGTTAAATAAATCAAAAAAGCCCTGGAATCTGGTAAAGCTTCCGCCAAAAAAAATCATCGCGAATACATATAAAAGAATGAAAATTGAAATTGCGATCAGCAGCAGCAGGTTTGAATCCGTCAGCTGACTGATTTTTCCAATGCCGGGAATCTTAATTTCAGTTCTCTTACCCGTACGCTGCTTTAGCGGTGTGAAACGTTCAGAGGAAGAATTATTTTCCATAATTAACCTTCCTCCTTAATAACAGAGCCATGTTTAACGGTTAAATTGCTCCACATTTGGGAAATAAAGCTTTTAATAACAGGCGAACTGAGAACCATAAGCAATATGATAAATGTCGCCTTGTAAACCCTAATCGGTTCCGGTAAAACGCCAAGCCTGAGTAAGGTTACGTTTAAAGTTTCTATTGTATAAGCGCCGATTACAGAGCCTATTATGCTGAATTTTCCGCCGCTTAATAAATTTCCGCCGATTGCGACCGCCAGAATCGCGTCCATTTCAATACCGCCCAATATGGCAAGATGATCTACCCTTTGCATTCTGCAAGAATTTATAACTCCAGCGCCTGCGACACAAAATCCTATAATAACAAAAGTCAGTATTTTTATCGTGGTTGGGTTAATACCGTTTAAGTAGGCGGACTTCTCGTTAATGCCTACTGACTGTACATACAGCCGCAGATTCGTAAATTTAAAGATCAGGAAAAAGATCAAACCATATAACAGCACGATGAATATAGGAGTCGGAACCGGAACACCGTGAATAAAGCCGCCGAGCTGCAGAGTAATGTCATCAAAAACCTTGGGAGACGCTCCGCCGTTAATCGCGTAAGCTATTGAACGGCCTGATGTAAACATGATCAATGTCGCTATCATTGGTTGAATTTTAAATTTAGCGACTAAAATACCGTTAAACACGCCGCAAAGCATACAAGCGGCGATACTTGCAACAAAAGCAAAAAGCACCCAAAGAAGCGTAACTTCCTGACTCAACCGGATTACATAGACAAAAACACTGGCTCCGATAGCTGCAACAGCGCCAACCCCGATATCCTGGCCGCGCGACGCGGCGGTTACAAGCGTCATTCCGATAGATATAACTGCAAGTTCGGAAGCAAGGTTTAAGATGCTGATTGGATTTCCGCCCAGCACCCTGTTACCAAGATTATTTAATCTGAATTCAATTATGAAGAAGTTAAGAGCATTGGGTAAACCAAGCCTGATTATATCCGCGATTATATTGATTCCCATTAACAGCAGCAAAACAGCTACGGGCATGAGTATAAAATTAAATTTCGCGCCTATTTTTTTAATAACACTCAGGGATTTACTCATTATCCGTGCCCTCCGTTCCCGCAATAGTGTGCATTATATTATCCTGCGTTATCTCATTACCTGCCAATGCGCCTACAACATTACGATCCCTCATGACGATCAGACGGGAGCAAGTGCGCACCATCTCCTCGATTTCGGATGAAATGAAAGTAATGCTCATGCCTTCTTCAGCAAGTTTAAGCACCAGTTTTTGGATATCTACTTTGGTGCCTACATCAATGCCACGCGTAGGCTCGTCCAGGATTAAATATTCAGGATGCGTTAGAAGCCATCTGGCTAATATGACCTTTTGCTGGTTTCCTCCCGATAAAGAGCCGATCGGCGTACTCGTTGAAGCGGTTTTTATGCCTAAAAGCTTAATATACTCATCAGCAAAAGCTTCAGCCTCAGGCTTGGAAATAGGTCTTAAAAAACCTTTCATAACCTGAAGGGCAAGTATAATATTGTCACGCACAGATAAATCACCGATTATGCCGTCGATTTTGCGGTCTTCGGAAAGATAGCCAACTCCATTTTTCATGGCGTCGATTGGCTTTGTTATTCTGACTGGTTTTCCGTTTATATTTACCTTGCCCCCGGTTACCCTGTCCGCGCCAAAAATCGCGCGTACGCTTTCGCTGCGCCCTGACCCGAGGAGACCGGCGAATCCACTAACTTCGCCCTTGTATACATTAATGTCATAAGGTCTAACGCCTGCCGCGCTGGAAAGTCCCACTGCAGAGTAAAAAGGCAAACCGCTCTCTTTACCTGATTCATCCCTCTTATGCAGTTGTGATAAATCGCTCAGAGCCTTACCCATCATTTTAGCGATTAGTTCTACAGGCGGCAGATCTTTCGTTATATAATTGCCGACAAGCTCGCCGTTACGCAGCACTGTAATTGTGTCACATATCTTATATACCTGTTCCAGAAAATGTGTGACAAAAACAATGCCGACACCGCGCGCCTTAAGATCGCGCATAAGAGAAAAAAGTTTCGCTACCTCATGTTCGTCGAGTGAAGATGTGGGCTCATCCAGTATCAGGACTTTGCACTCCATATCAACAGCGCGTGCAATAGCGACCATTTGCTGCACTGCCAAAGAACAACCGGAGAGCTGCTGCTTTGGCTTTGCGGGAATGCCAAGATTATCCAATAATTCTTTAGCTCTTTTTTCCATGACGCGCCAATTAACGAAATTGTATTTGCCACGCCCAATGAACAGATTCTCGGCGACAGTAATGTTAGGGCAAAGCGTTATCTCCTGATAAACAGTGCTGATGCCCATATTCTGCGCTTCTTGCGGAGACTTAATTGTTACTGATTTATTTACTCCATCTATGTAAACTTGACCGGAATCCTTATGGTAAACTCCGGTCAAAACTTTTATCAATGTTGACTTGCCGGCTCCGTTTTCGCCCATAAGAGCGCAAATTTCGCCTTTACGAAGCGTAAAATCTACATTTGTCAATGCCTTTACCCCGGGAAATTCTTTACTGATATTCTGCATGGACAGGACAAAATCATTTTCCATTAAATATTTCCGCCTTCATTGGACTTGTTCGGCAACCCTTCGTTTGAGTTATGCCCAAACAAATTGTCTCAAAATCCTGTATAATCAAACGGTGCAGGGTATGCGTTATAAACTGCATTCTCTGCACCGTCAGATTTTTGTTAATTCAAACTATAGAAGTAGTTCAAATTATCTTAGTTACCAAGTCCGTATTGATCAATGAAAGCCTGGGTGATTTTCGCGTTGTCAATGACGATTTCAGGATTGATAACAACATTGTTGTATGTTCTGCCAAAAGCAGGCCAATTGGATGCGGGAATATTCGGCTTGCCGCCTGACTGCATTGTCTTGATGAATCCATCAATTACTTTAGCCTGGAAAGGGCTGCACTGGCCGTTAAAATTCCAGGCGCCGCTCATAACATACCTGAGAGCGAATTTATTAAAGTCAAATCCCATAATCCAGACATCGCCATTTACACCATGGGAGATACCGGCTTCCTGCAGTGCCTTCATGGCGCCTTCTGCCATGCCGTCATTCTCGGCATAGATGACATTGAAGTTCTCTCTCGCTGCGATTGCGGCTTCTACGATTCTTTTCGCTTCGTCCGCGCTCCATGTGTCACCGCCTGTGCCGCGGCGTACTAATGTCCAATTGGCGTGTTTTGCAATCGCCGCGTCTAAAGGCTCAGTTCTGCCAATCTGAGCCGCGGAACCGATCTGACCCTGAATGTGGATGAATCTGTATCCTCCGGCGCGGTTTTGGGTTTCCAGCCATTCAACAGCGTTTTTACCCTGATTTTGCATATCAGAGATTACCGCGGCTGTAAAGTTATCCGGAGCTGTGTTAATCATACGGTCAAACAGGAACACAGGGATACCCGCTCTCTTTGCATCGGCGAGGACGGAATCCCAGCCGCTGGCGTCAGCGGCGGAAATCAACAGATAGTCAACGCCGTCATTAATGAACTGCCTGGCCGCGTCAAGCTGCTCGTTAAGCGTGTTGTAATTGGCTTTTAACGCCAAATAACCGTTAACTGTGGTAAAAACTTCATCCATGTCTTTTACATTCGCCTCACGATAACCGGATTCGGATGGGTGCAGATTGACGATACCGACTTTGATTAAGCTGCTGCGGGACGCCGCCTGAGCGCTGCCGGAAGATGATCCTCCGCTTTGTCTGTTTCCGCCGGCAAAAGCCATTGCCGCTACTATAGCAAATACTACAAATACTGCTACTAGTTTCTTCATGTTTTCCTCCAAAAATAAAAATAATTTTGTTCATTATACTGATAAGGTATATTGTTTGTAAATGATTTTTATTATTGAGTTTTATTGAATATTTTATGCTGTAAAGCTGAAAACAAAAGTACAATATCAAAAAGTATAAAATTTAACGAATCATGGTGTGTTTTTTTCTGTTTTTAACAGACGGAATTCCCTTGGAGACATACCGGTATTTTTTTTGAAAAAATTACTGAAATAATGAGGATCATTAAAACCTGTTTCATAGGCTATGTCCGCGTTTTTCATGGCTGTTTCCCATAACAGCTGCTTCGCTTTTTCTATCCGCACCCTTGTCAGGTATTCAATAAAATTTTCTCCTGTCTCCTGCGCGAAAATTGTGCTTAAATAATTGGGACTAATTCCCACATAGGAAGCAGTGGAGTAAAGAGAAATATCATCGGAATTAAAGTTGCGATCTATAAACTCGCGGGACTTAACAATAATAGACTGGTATCTGCCTTCCGTGTGAACATCCCTGTATTCTATTACAGCGTAAAACAGTTCTTTTACTTTTTCATGGAAAAAATCCCTGGAACTCGCTATGCCTTCTATATCGTTCTTGTTAAGGCTGTAGGGAGCGATTTTTCTTATATCGCCTCCGAACGCCTCCACAATTTTTGAAGCCGCCACGATTATCTCACCGAAAATAAAAAATATCAGCATTTTATTTTCGCTGAAATCACCGTCAAGAATTTTTGTATATTCCGATATAATTGAATCAACATCTTTTTTTGAAGCGTACTTTAATCTGGTCAATAACATGTCATCATTAACATTGAGAAGGGGCGAAGGATCAAAACCTTTTTCATCACGCGCAAGCATTTTTTCATCCGCAATCAGCGAATGGCCGTGTGTGATGCCGTAATTTACAATCCTGCGGGCCGTTGAGAATGAATTTATTACTTCGCCGATTCTCTGCGCTTTAGGGCCTATGCCGATCATTACCTTATTTCCAGTCTTTCTTTCTATTTCATATTTCAGCGCCTGGGCTATGGAATAAGCCAGCTCATCAGCGTTATCTGAAATTTCCTTGAGAAGAATAATATAATTTTTTTCGTTCTCCTGAAACCAGATGCTGTTATCGTGTTTTTCCAGTATGGACTGGAAAATAATTTTTACCGGAACAAGCTGCCCTTCTTTTTCCTGCGGACTTTTTATTCCGACAGCAAGTACAATATATGATCTGGCTAAAAGATCAACGCCGAATTCTCTTCCCTGTTCAATCGCGTCGGCCGCCGGAATATTTCCGTTCATAAAATCCGAAAGCCATTTGTCCCGTAAAATGTCTGTGGAAGATCTGACCTGGGCTTTCAGTTTTTCAATGTTAAGAAGATTCTCCTTTTCATCATCAATCCGCTTTGCGATTTTATCCAGAGTCTTGCACATCTCCTGCGAAGAAACAGGTTTAAGAAGGTATTCTTCAACGCCCACGCCAATCGCTTCTTTAGCATACTCAAATTCATCATGGCCGGAAATAATTATGATTTTTATCCATGGTAAATTCTTTTTTACAATTCTGGAGAGCGTAAGACCGTCCATAAAGGGCATCCGTATATCCGTGATTAATATATCAGGTTTTATATCCTGGATCATGGATAAAGCCATCTCTCCGTCGGACGCTTCCCCTGCCAGTGAATATTGAGTTTGATCCCAGGGGATATTGTTGCGGATTCCCTCCCGGACAACGATTTCGTCTTCCACAAGGAACACTTTATACATTCATACCCCCCAACGACTGTGTCAGAAATGGCGGGTGCGCGGAATCGGAATGACGTCCTGATGATTCCGATGCGGGGCCGGGAACGAAAAGAGTAATGGTTGTACCTTCCCTGAATTTGCTTTTAATATCCAAAAGATCAGTCCTGTTATAATATAATTCCATTCTTTTTGCCACATTGTATAGTCCGTAAATGCGGTTTCCTGTTTCGCTGCCTGAGGACTCCGCCGTAACAGGCGCGAGTTTTCCTGCAAGCTGTTCCTTTACCGAAGCGATCTGCGTCTCTGTCATGCCGATACCGTTATCCGCAACACAGAAGCATGAAAAGCCGTTTTCCTGCCAGCCCCGGATTTTAATTGTTCCCCTGCCGCGCTTGTTTTTAATTCCGTGATACAGTGCGTTTTCAACTAACGGCTGAAGCAGAAGCTTCAGCATGATCTTCTGCTCCATTTCATGCTCGTATTCAATCGAATAATCCAGAATGTCGCGGTAGCGGATTTTCTGAATCGTCAGATAACTTTCTATATGCTTCAGCTCATCCTGCACGCGGACCCATTCGTCACCGCGGTTCAGTGAAATCCTGAAAAAGTCAGAAAACGCCCTTGTTATGGAAATAACCTGTTCGTTCTGATTCCCTTCCGCGAGCCATACGATTGAATCCATGGTGTTATACAAAAAGTGGGGGGTAATCTGCGCCTGTAACGCCCTCATTTCTGATTTTTGAAAATTCCTCTGTTCTCTGATATTTTCTTCTATGAGTGTTTTAATTTTATCCGCCATTATGTTGAGATTCTCTGTTAAAGTTTCAAGTTCCTGAACGCGCGGAAGAGCCGCTCTTGCCTCAAGGTTTCCTTCGGCGATGGAAGATGAAAATGAAACAAGGGAGCCGATTGACCTGTCCACACTTCTTGCAACCGACATCTGTACAAATACCGAGATAAATGTGGCGATAATAATGATGATAACTTCCGCTATGCCGATAATAATCGCCCGTGTTTTAATCCTTTGATTCTCGGCGGCAGCTGATTCTATTTCCATAACGATAAAGTCCGCGAGCAGTTCCGAAACCAGCGCCGATACTCCCCTGATTTCATCCAGCATTCTTTCGTTTTCTATGACAGGAAAATTATTTTCCATCTGATAGCTGAGCCTATTCACATAACGCGAAAGCGTCTGCATGGCCCTGCCTGCAACTTCCAGAATACGCCTGTTTTGCGTAACGCCTGTTGTGCGCATAATATCCTGCAGGCCGGTATTTATCTGATCAATAATCCAGTACTGGCTGCCTTCGCTGAAAGATTTGTTGCCCGCGACAATATCCCAAAGCTCGTTTGTCACTTCTGTCCTTACAACCTGGTTTAAGCGGTTGGTTTTATCCACATTGCTTATAAGCCTGTCATAACTTAATGTATTAATAAAAGTGACAACAATGCTCATGATAAGAGGAACCAGAAGAAGTGCGATGATAACTACATGGGAAGTTTTCATTGTATTTATAATGCTGGCGCTTATAAGAAAAGCTTTTATCTTTTCAGGCAGTTTCTGATGCCAAACCATTTCAGTAACCTCTGGGCGCGATGCCGGAAAGATCATCCCATTCTGTGAATACTTCTTCATACATATAAATAACAGGCGGTATTTTTTCTCCCGCGGCAAGAAGTTTTGAAAGGCGCATAATATCAGGCCCCTGTTTGGGATTGCACTCCACCACGCAGTTAATCTCTCCCCTTATCATCGCGTCAATGGCCGCCTGTTCGCCATCAATACTGATTATTATAATATCCTCTCCGGGTCTTATTCCCCGTTCTTTCATGGCGTCAATGGCTCCAAGCGTCATTCCGTCGTTATGCGAATAGATAACGTCAATGCCGCTGAATTTTTCCAGTATGTTGCACATAAGCTCATAACCTTTTGACCGCAGAAAGTCCCCGGATTCGCTGTAGATAATTTCAAATTCAGGATATTCAGATAATACATCGCGGAACCCCTGAGCCCTCAGGATCGCAGGCGATGATCCTTCGGTTCCGCTTAATTCAACTATTTTTACAGGATCATTTGCACCTGAACGCGGTATATTTGATTCTGTTTCCTGCGCTAAACCGGCAAAATTAATATTACCCTGCGAATCAAAAAATTTTTTAATTAAATATTCAGCCGATCTTTGTCCCTGCTGAAACATATTTGTGCCCAAATATCCTGAGTAAAGACTCTTATCATCTATATTAATCTCCCTGTCGCATATCAATACGGGGATGTTCGCTTCTTTCGCCTCTTCCAGCACATTCTCCCATCCTTCAGACACAATCGGCACAAAGGCGATAACATCAACCTGATACGCGATAAATGAACGTATTGCCTTTATTTGATTTTCCTGTTTTTGTTCGGCGTTAAAAAAAAGAAGCTGTATTCCGGTTTCTGCGGCCGCTTCCTGCACCGAGCGTGTATTACAGTTTCGCCATGCGCTCTCCGCTCCAATCTGGGAAAACCCGAGGATAAATCCATCGGGCTCGGCAGGTTTTCTGGAGCAGGCGGAAAATGCAGCGCAAAGAAAAAAAAGCGATAGGAAAAATAATAAAAACTTAAGTTTCATGCCGTGAATAAACCTTTATCATGTATCAGATATACGCCCTAGTGTCCTGTCTTATTCAAATACCGGAATGTTTGTTAAGTTAATTCCTTATGCAATAAGGAATTAACGTACTATATCATTCCGCAAACCGAATAAGACAGGACACTAGAGCCTCCGCCAGGCATTAATAAAAGTCAGTCAATAATGCGGCATATTATTGACTGACAAATTACTTCTGACCGTAATACGCGCCAGGCCCGTGTTTGCGTTCCCAGTGTTTTCTTGTTATGTGCCATGGCAATGGCTTTGCGTCAGGATCAATCGTTACGGTGAAAAGCGCCATTTTGCAGATTTCTTCCAGAATAACGCCATTGCTTACGGATTTGGCGGCGTTCATGCCCCATGTAAAAGGGCCGTGCCCCGCGACAAGAATCATGTTAATTAAAACCGGATCAAGGTTTAACGTTTTAAAAGTTTCTGTAATAAGATTTCCTGTTTCAAGCTCATAGTCATTTTTAACAGCCTGAGGGCTCATAAACCCGGTACAGGGAATTTCTTTGGCGCAGTGATCGGCATGGGTGGTTCCGAAAACAGGGACCGGTTTTGCGGTCTGCGCCCACGCAGCCGCGTACGGCGAATGGGTATGGGTAACGCCGCGGATGCCGGAAAACTCCCGGTACAAAACCATGTGCGTCTTTGTATCCGATGAAGGTTTCAGTCTGCCGTCAACAATTTTTCCATCCAGATCGAGTAACACCATGGAATCCGGCGTTAACATATCATAATCAACGCCGGATGGCTTTATGGCGAATACTCCCTTTTCAGGATCAAACGCGGAGGAATTGCCCCATGTGTAAATAGCAAGACTGCGGCGCTGTATTTCAATATTCGCTTCATACGCTTCTTCGCGTAATGTTTTATATGCGTCAGCTGTCATTGGTCACCCGCAATCAGCGCCAATACGCTTCATTCCAGCGCAGTTCGTCGCTTAACCTGTCCGGTTTTGTGTCTTTATCAATAAGTATAAATTCAATGCCGCACATTTGCGCCCAGTCGCGGAAATATTCCGCAGTAAGCGCGCTTGAATAAACCGAGTGATGTGTTCCGCCTGCGATTATCCATGCCTCTGCCGCGCCGCTTAAATTTGGATACGGTTTCCATAATGCGCGCGCAACAGGAAGTTTTGGCATAGCGTTTTCAATCTTTATGGTTTCTATTTCATTTACAATCATCCTGAAACGGCTTCCGAGATCGATCAGCGTGGCGAGAACAGCGGGTCCTGGAGCGGCGTCAAACACCATACGCGCGGGATCCGCTTTGCCTCCAATTCCCAGAGGGTGAACTTCTATACGCGGTTTTCCGCTTGCTATCGAGGGGCAAATCTCCAACATGTGGGAACCCAGAGCGGCTTCTTTTCCCGGCTCAAAATGGTAGGTGTAATCTTCCATAAACGAAGTGCCGCCAGGTAGACCGCATGCCATAACCTTCGCGGCATGGGTCAGCATGGACTGTTTCCAGTCTCCTTCCGCGCCGAAACCGTAACCCTGCTCCATCAGCCTCTGCGCGGCAAGACCCGGCAATTGGGGCAGGCCGTGCAGGTCCTGGAAGGTGGTAGTAAAAGCGCCCGCGTTCTCTTTTTCCAGCATTTCTTTTAAAGCGATTTCAATCTTTGCCTGTTCAAGCATCGCGTTCCTGGCCGCGCCCGCGTTTTTAAGTTCCGCTGCCAGTTCATAAAGAGAGGCGTATTCTCCGGCAAGTTTTTCAGCCTGGCTGTCACTGACTTTCGCGTAACGGGACGCAAGCTCTCCTATACCCCATGTGTTTATCTGCCAGCCTAATTTAACCTGGGCTTCCACCTTGTCGCCTTCTGTTACCGCGACTTCGCGCATATTGTCACCTAACCTGAGCACAACAGAATCCATTCCGTCTTTTTTGGCCGCGGCGCTGCGCATCCACACTCCGATGCGTCGGCGGACTTCAGAGTCCTGCCAGAAACCTGCCACTACTTTCCTGGACAGCCGCATTCTTGCGTGAATGTGGCCATGCTCGCGGTCTCCGTGCGCTGACTGGTTCAGATTCATAAAGTCCATGTCTATGGAAGCCCATGGTATGTCCCGGTTAAACTGCGTATGAAGGTGTAAAAGAGGTTTGCGGTTAATTGAAAGCCCCTGTATCCACATCTTTGACGGCGAAAATGTATGCATCCAAGTAATAATCCCGGCGCAGTTTTCCGCGGCGTTTGCCTCTTCAAAAAGACGGCGAATCATCTGCGGCGTTACCGCTGTCGGCTTTAAAATCACAGTCCCCGCGATAAGCGGATCCTTATTTAACTCATCCGCCATAACAAGCGCGTTAGCTGCTACTTTCCTGAGCGTTTCATCTCCGTAGAGATCCTGGCTTCCTACAATAAACCAGTACTCGAATTTTTTAAGATCCATAATTATCCTCTCCTTAAATTTTCAACCGCAGATCGCTCGACATTTAACCCTGCGGTATAAAGTTCCATAAATTTTTTAAAACTTTTTACATCATTCGCGTCAGGCGCGATTTGTACGCTTTCCCTGCCCTTAAAAACCTTTTCCGCCAGAAATTCAGAAAGAGAATTTTCGGTTTTGTTTTCCCGCAGAATAAAAGCTGCGAGAAGCGCGATACCCCATGCGCCTCCTTCACCGGCTGACTCACCCATAACTGATACCGGCGTATTAAACGCGGCCGCCAGAAACCGCTGTCCAGCGCCTTTTGTTTTAAAGAGGCCGCCGTGTCCCAGAACAGAATCGATGCGGACTTTTTCCTTTTCTACCAGAATATCCATGCCTAATTTAAGCGTTCCCATTGATGAAAAAAGAAGGGTTTTTAAAAAATTCGCCAGAGTAAAACTGCTGTCAGGCATACGCACGAATAAGGGGCGTCCCTCTTCAATATGCGTCAGGTGTTCTCCCGAATAATAATTACATGCAAAAAGATTGCCGCAGTTTTCATCCCCTTCCAGCGCTTTGTAGTACAATGCGTCATAAAGCGCGGGCTTATCCATTTTTACTCCGCCCAGAACCTGAGCTTCCCCCAGCAATTTGAACCATGCGTCAATATCGGATGTGCAGTTATTACAGTGAACCATTGCCACCGCCTTGCCAGCCGGAGTCGCCACAATATCGATTTCCGGATATACCTTTGACAGATTTTTTTCCATTACAATCATCGCGAACACGGAAGTGCCGGCGGAAACATTGCCGGTTCTTTCCGCGATACTGTTGGTAGCGACCATGCCAGTGCCGGCGTCTCCTTCAGGCGGGCAGAACGGAATACCGGTCTTTAGAACGCCTGAAGGGTCAAGCAGTTTCGCCCCTTCAGGCGTAAGGAGACCTGAATTTTCACCGGCTTTTTGAACCGCAGGAAGAATGTCCGCTATCTTCCAGCGGTAATTATACGGAGAAACAAGTTCATCAAATTGTTTTAACATCCGCTCATCATAAGATTCTTCATTCACGGGAAACACTCCCGAAGCATCGCCGATACCAAGCGCCTTTTTGCCTGTCAGCTTCCAATGCACATAACCTGCCAGGGTTGTTAAAAAACCAATATCCTTTACATGAGATTCTTCATTTAATATAGCCTGGTAAAGATGGGCGATGCTCCAGCGCTGAGGTATGTTAAATTGAAATTTTTCAGTAAGCAAAGAAGCGGATTTCGCTGTCATGGTATTGCGCCATGTGCGGAACGGCGCAAGCTGGTTGTCATTTTTATCAAATACCAGATATCCGTGCATCATGGCGGAAATGCCAATGGCTCCTGTGGAAACAAGATCAATATCATAGCGCTTTTTAACATCCCTGGATAAATCCTTAAAGCAGTTCTGCAGCCCTGTCCACACATCATCAAGGGAGTAAGTCCAGATATTTAAGTTACCAGCAGTTCCTGCGGGAAGCGCTTCAAGCCTGTTTTCCCAGTCATGACTGCCGGCGGCGGCAGGTTCAAAATTTTCACCAATTAAAACCGCTTTAATCCTTGTTGAACCCAGTTCTATTCCAAGAGATGTTTTATTTTCAATGATTGTCTGTCTGATATCCATTTTTACCGCCTTTTATTAATTTAACAACAAAATATTTGCTTAACATATGTTTAGATATATATACTGATTGAAAAAACAAGTATCAACAGTATATTACACAAAAAATAATATGTCCACTTTTTTATTAACCTTTAATCCTGATATAAATGACGCATAAACGGCTAAATCATTAAAAATTCAATTAAAAAGCTTGATAATAAATTTAAATACTGATAATATGAATAGAATTTTATTTTCATAGGAGGTTTTATGAAAAAAGGAATTGCGCTAATATTATGTCTGCTTGCGGCAGGAGCGCTTTTTGCAAGAGGAAGCCAGGCTGCGCCTGGAGCTACGGAAATGGTGATAAATAATGGAACACAAATCCAGTCACTGGATCCAAGCCAGATAACAGGCGTTCCGGAACACCGTGTATACATGGCTTTATTTGAAGGTCTTGTAGGTTATGATCCCAGAACCGCCAAAGCAGTGCCTGGCGTCGCTGAAAGCTGGAGATTTAGTAGTAATAATTCGGTAATCACATTCACACTCCGCCAGGGTATTACCTGGAGTGACGGTACCGCGATTACAGCTCAGACATTTGTGGATTCATGGCTTCACACCCTTGATCCCGCTACCGCTTCCGAATACGCGTATATGATGGGCATGGTAGTTAAGGGAGCCGATGATTACAATACCGGAGCCGGAAGAAGGCAGGATGTCGCAATCCGCGCTGTGGATGCAAGGACATTTGAAGTTACATTAATCGGTCCTGTTCCCTACGCGCTTGACATGATGGCTCACTACACATTCAGCCCTATCCCAATGCATGTTGTTCAGAGGCACGGAACCAACTGGACCAGGGTCGAGAACTTTGTAGGAAACGGTCCGTTTATTCTTCAGGAATATATCCCCAATAACAGGATCGTGGTTGTTCCCAATACAAGATACTGGAACAGAGCAAATGTACATCTTACAAAGATTACATTCCTTCCGATTGAAGACCAGAATACTGCATATAACGGCTTCCTGAACGGTGAAATTGACTGGGGTACGGATGTTCCTCTGGCAAGAATCGACGAAGTTAAACTTCATAAAGATTACCAGGTATCGGCACAGTTAGGCACATACTACATTCTTGTAAATCAGCAGCCCAACAGCCACGCCGCATTAAAAGACGCTCGTGTACGCAGAGCCATTTCAATGGCGATTAACCGCGAAGAGTTGATTAACAATGTAATTAAAGGCGGTCAGTTACCGGCATTGACCCTTTCTCCTCCGATGACAGGATATACACCCCCTGCAGGACAGGGATATAATGTCAATGAAGCAAAGCGCCTTTTGTCTGAAGCCGGATATCCGAACGGACAGGGGCTTCCCACATTTGAATATGTTTACAATACGCTTGATTCACACAGAATTATCGGTGAATACATTCAGCAGGCTTTAAGGAACAACCTTGGCATCAACATTACTCTCAGAAACATGGAATGGGCATCTTACCTTGATTACAGAAGCACAGGGCCTTTCCAGCTGGCGCGCGCCGGATGGATTGCAGACTATATGGATCCCCAGAACCTTCTCGACCTTCTTATTACAGGAAGCGGTAACAACGACGGTCAGTACAGCAACCCCGAATACGACGCTCTGATCCGCCAGGCTGCCGGTATGCCGGACGGTCCGCAGCGCGCGGCAGTAATGCGGCAGGCTGAGGAAATGGGAGTTGTCCGCGATCAGGCTTTAATTCCAATTTATTACTATGTTTCCCAGAGCATGATCGATCTTAACAAGTGGGATGGCTGGTATGCCAATCCGCTGGATGTACATCCTTATGTTGGTTTAAGGAGAAAATAACTGATTTAATAATACCTGTTTCAAATAACAGTTTGGAACAGGTATATTGAACTCAATTATTTACAGAAATCAGGAGGTCCTGCGTGGGACAGTTTGTATTTAGAAGATTCATCAGTATTATTCCGACAGTGTTTATCATTATTACTCTGGGATTTTTTATAATACGGGCTGCCCCCGGAGGGCCTTTCTCCAGGGAAAAAGCGGTTCCTCCCGCTGTTCTTGCAAATCTTATGGCCAAGTACAATATGGATGAACCTCTTGTTAAGCAGTATTTCCGCTTTTTAGGAGGCGTACTTAAAGGCGATCTTGGCCCTTCATTTACAAATAAAGATTTTTCTGTTAACGAACTTATAGCGATAAGCCTTCCCAATTCCATTATTCTTGGGCTTGTTGCGATTACCATTGCTGTGGTGCTTGGAGTGGCGGCAGGGATCATTTCCGCGTTAAAACAGAATACCGCAGCCGATTACACTGTAATGTCATTGGCGGTTACAGGTATTTCCGTCCCTACTTTTGTTATCGGGCCTGTGTTAATGTTAATTTTCGCGATAACGTTCAAATTGCTGCCGACTTCCGGATGGATAGACGGCCGGCACGGGCTTGTTACATTGATTATGCCGGCGATTACGCTTTCCTTGCCCCAGTTCGCGTACATAGCCCGCCTTATGCGGGCGAGCATGCTGGAAACTCTCCGCTCAGATTATGTTCGTACAGCTCGCGCTAAAGGGCTTCCCATGCCGGTAATTATTTTTAAACATGTTTTAAAAGGCGCATGCCTTCCTGTTGTAAGTTATTTAGGACCTGCAATGGCGGTGGTTATTACAGGTTCAGTTGTAGTGGAGAAAATTTTCGCGATACCCGGATTGGGCATGCACTTTGTCCGTTCCGCCACAAACCGGGATTATACAATGATCATGGGAACGGTTATAGTTTATTCTGTAATTTTAATTGCTTTAAATTTTATTGTGGATATAATTTACGGGTTCCTGGATCCCAGAATTTCATATAAATAATGCATAGAAGGATAATATGCTGTTCACCCGCAAAAAAGTTGATGCTGCGCTGAATGAATTTAGTCAGACAGTTAAACCTGTTTCGCTCTACGCAGACGCGTGGAAACGTTTAAAAAAGAATAAAATGGCCTTTGTCGGGCTAATTATAGTTTTATTTTACTTCATCATATCACTCCTTGCTCCTGTTCTTCCTTTTTACCCTTATGAAAGGCAGGAAATGCGGCATATTCATTTACCGCCTTCATTTGACAGCGCGGGAAATGTAATGATCCGCACCAGGGAAGCGTATTTTACAAAGCTCATGGCAAGAGAAGGGCGCACAGATTACAATGACAGGGAAAAAGAGGAACTTGCAGCCATGCGCACCGAGATTGAAACAAATCCAGTGCATAAAAGAGTCTATATTTTCGGAACAGATATTCTTGGCCGCGATGTTCTTTCACGCACAATCTATGGAGGGCGCATTTCCCTTGGAATTGGAGTAGTAGGAACAGTTACAGCCCTGTTGATTGGGATTTTCTGGGGAGCAGTCGCAGGATATGTCGGCGGCAGACTTGATAATCTAATGATGCGTTTTGTGGACATTGTATACGGTCTGCCTTACATGATGGTGGTAATTGTCTTTATGGCATTGTTCGGCGGACGCAGCATTTATCTTCTGTTTATCGCAATCGCTCTTGTATCATGGCTTACAATTTCACGCGTAGTCAGGGGCCAGATAATCAGCCTAAAAAATTCTGAATTTATTGAAGCGGCTAAATCTGTCGGAGCGAGTACGCCTCGCATCATCGGAAAGCACCTGCTTCCGAATACGCTGGGAATCATAATAATTTACTCTACTTTATCATTTCCGGGTTTTATCATGTCGGAAAGTTTTCTGTCATTTCTGGGTTTGGGAGTTTCCGCTCCAATGTCATCATGGGGCTCTCTTATTGATGAAGGAGTAAGGGGCATGGAACTTTATCCGTGGCTTTTGATTGTTCCGGCGGTGATGATGACTTTATTTCTCTTTGCCATGAACTTCCTGGGCGACGGATTGCGCGACGCGTTTGATCCTCAGGGAAAGAACAGAACATAAGGCGGAAAAGGTAGTAAAGATGGCGTTATCTGATAAAACAATTCTGGAAGTAAAAAACCTGCGCACTCATTTCTTTACCGATGAAGGCGTTGTAAAAGCGGTAGAAGATGTTTCATTTTCCCTTCGCAAGGGAGAAATAATAGGCATTGTAGGCGAATCCGGTTCGGGAAAATCGGTTACCAATCTTTCAATTATAAATCTTATTCAGTCTCCTCCGGGAAAAATCGTGGGCGGCGAAGTAATCTACAACGGTGAAGATATTCTTAAAATGAATGAAAAGCAACTGCGTCAAATCCGCGGAGCGAAGATAGCAATGATCTTCCAGGATCCCATGACAAGTTTAAATCCGTTTTTAAGAATCTCCACCCAAATGATAGAAACCATACAGCTACATCAGAAATTAAAACGCAAAGAGGCGCGAAAGAGGGCGGTAGAAATGCTCACCATGGCCGGAATCCCCGCAGCCGAAGAAAGAATCAATGATTATCCGCATCAGTTTTCAGGCGGAATGTGCCAGAGGGTTATGATCGCCATGGGCTTATCCTGCAATCCTGAGATCCTGATTGCCGACGAGCCTACAAGCGCGTTAGATGTCACGATACAGGCGCAGATTCTCGACATTATGAAAAAACTTACTCAGGAATTCGGCGCGGCGGTAATTCTTATAACTCACTCGCTTGGAGTAGTAGCCGGAATGTGCGACACAATCTATGTAATGTACGCAGGAAGAATTGTGGAACGCGGCACTACCGAAGATATTTTTGAAAATCCAATACATCCGTACACCCGCGGACTTATTCATTCAGTGCCGCGCCTTGACAAGGAAGGCACTGAACGGCTGTTTTCAATTCCAGGGCAGCCGCCGAATGTAATTGATCTTCCTCCATGCTGTCCGTTTTTTCCCCGCTGCGATGAAGCGATGGAAATATGCAAAACAAGCTGCCCTGCGGAAAAAGATTATGGAAACGGACACGCGGCATCCTGCTGGAAAGGTGGTGAATAATGGAAAAATTACTTGATGTAAAAAACCTGTGTATGCACTTTCCCGCGGGCTACAAAGGTATTGTAAACAGAAAAAAACAATTTATATTCGCGGTAGACGGCATTTCATTTTCACTTGATAAGGGAGAGACGCTCGGTCTTGTGGGAGAATCGGGCTGCGGCAAATCTACAGTAGTGCGCGCTTTGGCCCAGCTACATACGCCGACATCGGGTGAAATTTACCTGAACGGAAAGAGCCTTATCGGAATGAAAAAGCAGGAACTGCTTGAAGCAAGGCGCAACATGCAGATTGTTTTTCAGAATCCATACGCCTCGCTTAATCCCAGAATGACAACAGGCGATATAATCGCCGAACCGCTGCGGATTTATAAAAAGTCGGGCCTCCTTGAAATGAGCAATGAAGAAATTGAATCCAGAGTGGAAAAATTGATGGACCTTGTAGGGCTTTTAAAATTTTACAAGAACCGCTATCCGCATGAATTTTCAGGCGGTCAGCGCCAGCGTATAGGCATCGCCCGCTCCCTCGCGCTGAACCCTCAGTTAATACTTGCTGATGAGCCCGTATCCGCCCTTGATGTTTCCATTCAATCGCAGATACTTAACCTGTTCAAGGATATTCAAAAGGAATTCGGTCTTTCTTATTTATTTATCGCGCACGACCTTGCGGTAATCGAATATATTTCAGATCGAATAGCTGTAATGTATTTGGGAAAAATAGTTGAAGTAAGCAGTTACAAAGACCTTTACAAGAATCCTCTTCATCCATACACGCAGGCCCTTTTATCTTCCGCGCCAATACCCGATCCAAAAATTGAAGCTGCTAGGAAACGCATCATTCTGACAGGCGATGTCCCTTCTCCGAATATTCAGCGCCCCGGCTGTTATTTCTACGACCGCTGTCCCTGCAAAATGGACAAGTGCAAAACAAGCCAGCCGCCTCTTGAACTCGCTCCCGGTAAAACAGATCACATGGTTGCGTGTTTCCGCGCGGAGAAATAGGTTTTATAATCAATCCTGATAATATCCGTTCCTGTGAAAGCTATGTGTGTGAGGCGTAACAAGGATTAATGTACTTTAGGCTGCTCCAAAACTTTCGAAAACCATACTATTCCACTTTGAACCGCGAGACTTCTCTCATCAATGTGTCAACCTTTTCGTGATTTTTTGCAGTAATGTCATTGACCTGGTTTACGGCGATATTGATTTGATCCGCGCCTGTTGCCATCTCGTTCATGCCGCCCGTGATTTCCTGGGTAATAATTTCAAGGTTTTTTCCTTCTTTTATTACTTCAGCAGAACCTTCCTGCATTTCATGCGTGCCGCTTTTTACCTGCCTTGTGATATCGTTAAGATTTCCTATGGCTTCAAGAATTTGCTTGCTTCCCTGTCCCTGCTCTTCCATCGCATTGCGGATATTTTCTTCCTGATCCGCTACTGTTCTTATATGTTCATCAATAGTTTCAAATTTTTGAAGAACATTGTTTGTTGATTGAGTAATCTTGTCGATGGATTGCTTTATCTTTTTCAGAACAGTGCCGATGGTTTTTGATTGCGTGGATGAATTTTCCGCAAGTTTTCTTATTTCTCCTGCGACAACGGCAAATCCTTTTCCTGATTCTCCTGCGTGAGCGGCTTCAATCGCGGCATTCATCGAGAGCAAATTGGTTTGGCTTGCGATATTTTCCATGACCGAGTTTATTTCCAATAAGCCTTCGGACTCGCGGGTTATTTCCTGAATATCCTGCGATACTTCATGCAAGCCTGAACGTCCGACTTCCGAAGCGGCTGTAAGGGCGTTAACATTTTCCATGTTTTTAATCAGTGTTTGGGTAACAGACTGGACATTGGCAAGCATTTCTTCTATGGCGGATGATGACTGGGAAACAGACGATGTTTGCTTATCAACCTGCTCGTTTAACTTGCTGATATTAATTGTTATTGACTCCATGGTTGCGTTGGTTTCTGTAACGCTGGCGCTCTGGTTTATGGCGCGCCCCTTGATGCTCTGAATATTTGCCGTGATTTGATTTATTGCCGCCGCTGTTTCGTTCATGTTAGACGCAAGATCTGTGCCGATTTTTGTCAGGTCTACCGCCTGTGTTTTTATTATGTTAATAAGCCCCTTAATTTTATCCACAGTAGTGTTAAGAGCGCGGCTTATATTTCCGATTTCGTCATTGCCTTTCGCTTTTACGGATTTGGTAAAATCACCGTCGCCGATAAACGCGAAAACTTCCTCCATGGATTTTAAAGGAGCTGTAATAGACCTTGATACAAAAATAATTATTATCGTAATTACAGCAAGGATCACCACACCAAGAATTATTAAAACCATCATCATGCGGTAAACCCCTGCCATTACAGTGTCTTCCGGCACAATGGTAACAGCGCTCCACGGCACTTCGCAGTTACCTACATAAAATGGATAAGTTACCGTAATTATTTTGGCATTTTGTTCTTTGGAAAAAATTGTTTCATTAAAAACTGTCCCATTGCGTAATGAACGCAGCAAGACATCAATCCGATCTCCGTACATATCAGCCGAAACCTCCC
>WQSN01000007.1 GCA_009787835.1 Treponema sp. | reverse complement strand
CAATCTCTTTTACCTGTTATTCCGTCAATTAATTCTGATATTGAGGCTTTAGAAATTGCTTTTACAAAACAAATTTCAGGTAGATCGCCTGAACAAAGAGGAAATGGATTAAAATTTGTTTCTGAATCAATAACACAAAATAAATGGCATTTATTTTTTCAATCAGGTTTTGCGTCTTGTTCAATTGACGGTAATGGTGTATCATTTATCGAAAGATCAAATTCTATAAAAGGGTGTTTGGCTATTCTTGATTTTAATACAGGTAATTAATTATGACAGTTAAAATAAGTAATTTTGGAGATATTCTTATGTCTAGACCCGCAGGACGGGAAGCTTTTCTTATGGCAAAGGCTTATGTTTTTAAAGAAATTAATAATGATGAGATAATTCTTGATTTTAATGATGTGAAAGTTCTGGCTCCTTCCTGGGCAGATGAATTTATTACAGGAATTAAATTAGAATATAAAAATACATTAAAATACATCAATACAGATAACCCTTCAGTAAAAGCATCGTTAAATACAGTATTACGCTAAAAAGAATAGCCGCATGGCGGCGGACAATTTTTAATGAATTAAATAAATGCTATTATATCTGATATAAAAAATGCTCTGCATAGGAAATCATTTTTTCGCGGCTCTTGTTATAATAAAAAACTCATAATACAATTATAAAATGTTAATAATCAGCTTTGATTCAATCAGCGACAGGGAATATGAACATCTTTTAAAGTTTCCGGCGTTTAACGCTTTTTCAAAACAGGCTTCTGTTTTTCGTGATGTGTCAACGGTATTTATAAGCAATACATATCCTGTTCACACATCTGTCGCGACAGGCGTTCTTCCGGGTGTTCACGGGATAACTTCAAATACTGAAGGCTTTCCTTCGCCTAATCCGGTATGGAACAGCGATGAAAGGATGATACGCGTAAAAACAATTTGGCAGCTTGCGTCGGAAAAAGGCATTAATACCGCGGCTGTTTTATGGCCTGTAACGGGGTTTTCCAGAACAATAAATTATAATATACCGGAAATAAGGCCGCGGCCTGGTAAAAGCCAGCTGAGCGCAAGCCTGAAAGCCGGGAGCGCGCTTCTTCAGATAATAATGTTTTTACGTTACGGGAAAATAATGAAAGGTTACAAGCAGCCCGAGCTTGATAACTTTACGACTGCCTGCATGACTGACATTCTGCGCAAAAAAAAGCCGGGACTCGCTCTGGTTCACTTAACAGCTTATGACGCAATTTGCCATGATAACGGACCGGGCAGCATTGAGCTGGAAACAGCTTATGAGGCTTTGGACAAAAATCTGGCGTCCCTTCTTAACGCCGCGGACGAGGATGTCATTTTATTTTCGGATCACAGCCAAATCAATGTGCATACAGTTACAGACCCAAACATAATGCTTGTAAAAGAAAAACTGATACATCAAACAGATAATGGATATTTACCGTCACAGTACAATTGTTTTTATGAGTGCTGCGGCGGGTCGGCGTTTTTTCACGCTGGCGCATTAAGCAATAATCAAATTGATGAACTGCGTTTGCTTGCCGGGCAAAGCGAAGGGTTCCGCAGATTTTTAACTTCCGGTGAAATGTGTGAAACAGGAAGGGAAGATGCCGCCTTTGGTTTTTGCGCGAAAAGTGGTTTCTGTTATGAGATATCCGGAACTGAAAAAAAAGGAAACCACGGATACCCTCTTGATATGCCGGATTATAAAGTATTTTACATGGCAAGAGGATGCGGACTAAAACCCGGCACAGTAACAGGAGGAAGTCTGCTTGATATAGCTCCTTTGGTTTTAAGGCATCTGAATATAACAGATGTCACCTAACGTATTTGATGGAAAAGGAGAAAAATATGGAACAGGCTAATCTGTTTAAAAAACCGGATTATTCAGCGGGGCCGGGTGAGAGTATCAATGAAAGCCTTCTTACGCGGCTTCAAAAACCGCGCGGAGTTGTTGATGTTGTTATTGACACGGATACTTACAATGAAATTGACGATCAGTTCACGCTTGCTTTTTTGATCAAGTCTGATGAAAAATACCGTCTTAAAGGAATATACGCCGCTCCATTTTTCAATCAGAATTCCATAAGCCCCGCTGACGGTATGGAAAAAAGCTACAACGAGATTTTCAATATCCTGTCATTGATGGAACGCGATGATCTAAAATCCATCGTAAAACGCGGCAGCGAAAAATATTTACCTAATGAAAACGAATATGTCGTTTCACAGGCCGCCGAAAGCCTTGCATGCCTTGCAATGGAATACACGCCGGAAAAACCTTTGTATATAATCAGCATCGGAGCTATTACCAATATCGCTTCCGCGATATTAATGCAGCCGCAGATAATTGATCGTATTGTAATTATCTGGCTTGGAGGAAACGCGATTCACTGGACAGATAATAATGAGTTTAATATTTCGCAGGATATAGCAGCGGCAAGAATTATCTTTGGATGCGGGGCCGCTTTGGTTCATCTTCCGTGTATGGGAGTCGTTTCTTCATTTACGGTAAGCGGACCGGAACTGGAATACTGGCTGCGCGGTAAAAATAAATTATGTGATTATCTTGTTGATGTTACAACAAAAGCGGCGGTCAATGATAATCAACCAGGTCTGCCGCAGACAGGCGAAAGTTCCCCTCCTTCTTCGCGTATATCGGCATGGACGCGCGTCATATGGGATGTTACAGCGGCAGGCTGGCTTCTGGACGGTGATTTTATGAGAGACAGGATTGAACACAGTCCAATCCCCCAATACGGAAATCACTATTCTTTTGATCCGCGCCGCCACCTTTACCGTTATGTGTATCATATCAACAGGGATAATCTGTTCAGGGAACTTGTTTATAAACTGACAAAGTAATGAATTGTTACAAAATAAAAAATGATTATATCTGCATAGATTTAAAGGTAAGCCCCGGCTCTTCAAAAAACGAGGTAACCGGAGTCAGGGATAATCGGCTTTATATCCGTATTGCAGGACAGCCGCAGGACGGCAGGGCTAATTCATGTCTATGTGAATTCCTTGCAAAAACTCTCGGCTGCGCGAAACGGGATGTGGTTCTGGTTAAGGGAGAAAAATCCAGAATGAAAACTGTAAAAGCGCCGTTAACCTGCGGCGAAAAGTTAAAAGAAATTTGTATAAAAAGAGCGTAATTGTCAGGATCATATAACGATGTTAAATTCACGCATCAGATCTTCGGCAAGGTATTTATCGCTTCGGCAGTGCATGTCTGAAATACCATCGCGCATTTCAATGTAAATATCAGATTTATAGAATTTATCAAGACAGTCCCTAAGAGGGAGGTTTACCATTTCGGCAAATGTTTCAATTACGCCGCAGTATTTTAACTGCAGAATGTTCCTGTCAGCTTTCATAAGGTTTCCATTCCGGTATACTTCAGGTAATTGTCAATAACATTCTGATTTTTAAAACAGTATTGTATATTTGGTTTCTCATAACGCAGGCGCTTTATTGCTTCTTCGCCATTTATATACCCGCGAAAATAGAGCGCCAGTGTATTAAACACATCATCATTGGCGACACCGCCAAATACAAGATCATAATTATCTGTCATTTCGCCTGTTCTTGATTTGGAAATAAATTCAAGCCATTGGACAGAGTATGTTTCAAACTCCAGAATTGATGCATTTTTCCGCAGGACTGTATCGTCAACCTCATATATGGATAATGTCCCGTAACCGAAGCGGCGTTTATGACGATTTGTCCATTTTACAGCCTGCATCTTGATGGCGGTTGTATAGAAACCTTTTCCAAAATCGGTGTTATTGCGTGAAAAAGAAACATCAGGTTTTTCTACCGCTTTAAAAGAACCGTGATAGAGTATCATGCAGGTAATCCTTTTTCACGCATGACTTCAATAATATCATTTACAATATATTCTTTTCCCTGCGTATGCAGAGCGTCATAACAGGGAATAATATAATTATCCAGTATATCGCTTTTCTCTGTCAGGAGTATATAAATTTCATTTCCGCCAAGCTTAAGATATTCTGCAATATTTTCAATACAGAAAATTACAAACTCCAGCTCGCTTTTATTCATTACCTTTCCAATTTATGAACTATTCCCCAATCACGGCGCGAATATCTTTTTTGATTGCGTTCAGTTTACGCACAGCTTCGGCTTTAGCTTCATCTAGTCCGCCCGGGCCGACAGGAGCGCAGCAGCTTGCGTAAAATTTAATTTTTGGTTCTGTGCCGCTTGGACGAGCGCTTACAACAGTGTTGTCTGTCAGGAAAAACTGCAGTACATCGCTTGGAGGGAGGCCGTCCGCGCCGTTTTTAATATCGCGGATTTTTTTGACATCAATGCCGCCCAGAGTTTTCGGAGGATTTTTGCGGTAGTTTTCCATTATGGCATTCATAATCGCGGGTCCTTCAGGCCCCTGGAAATATTTTGAGATACCCAGTTCCTGCCAATAGCCGCAAATCGCGTAAAGCTCATCCAGGCGATCCAGAAGACTTTTTCCCTTGCTTCTCCAGTACAGGGTCATCTCAGCGGTGAGAGCCGCCGCGGAAACTCCGTCCTTGTCGCGGACTTCAGTCTCCACAAGATAGCCGTAGCTTTCCTCAGTGCCGAAAACAAAATTTCTGGCCTGTCCGCCTGCGGATAACGCCTCTCCCTTTTCCCATTTGCGCATAACGTCGGCTATCCATTTAAAACCGGTAAGGCATTCAAAACATTCACCGCCGTAATATTCGGCTATCTTTTTCTGCATTCCGGTAGTAACGATTGAGTTTACCATGGCGGCTTTCTGCGGCAGCTTGTTAAGCTCTTTTAATGAGAGGAAAATATAGTCCGCCAAAAGGACGCCCATTTGATTCCCTGTAACAAGGGTAAAGCCGCCCTGTTTATCAGGAACCGCGATGCCGAAACGGTCGGCATCGGGGTCTGTTGCCATTACAACATCGGCCTTTTCTTTCGCGCCAAGTTTAATCGCCATGTCCAAAGCGGCAGCTTCTTCAGGATTGGGAAAAGCAACAGTCGGGAAATTCCCGTCGCCTTCGCGCTGCTGCGGGACAGTTATAACATTAAGACCAAGATCGCCCAGCACTTTTTCTACATGCAGAGCGCCGGTTCCGTGAAGAGGAGTGTAAACAATTTTTACTTCTCCTGCTTTTTCTTTTATAAGCTGCGGTCTGAAAAGACGGGATTTTATCATTGCCTGATACGGCTCGTCTATCTCTTTATCAATAATTGCAAGTAGTCCTTTATCAATGGCTTCCTTCCTGGAAATTTCCTTTATTTCCCTAACAGCGTTTACCTCTTCTATTATTCCGGTGTCATGAGGCGGTATTACCTGCGAGCCGTCATTCCAGTACGCCTTGTATCCGTTGTACTGGGGCGGATTGTGGCTTGCCGTGACTACAATGCCCGTATCGCAGCTAAGAAACCTGATGGCGAAGGACAGTTCCGGCGTCGGTCTTAATGAGGAAAAGAGCCAGGTTTTAATGCCGTTAGCTGCAAATATGAGGGCGGCGGCTTCGGAGAATTCCGCAGAATAATGGCGGCTGTCATAGGCGATTACCGCTTTAAGGGCTTTATCGGGAAATGTTTTTATAAGATAGGAAGCAAGTCCCTGGGTTGCGCTTTTAACCACAAGCGTATTCATGCGGTTATAGCCGCCGCCGATTACGCCACGAAGACCGCCTGTTCCAAACTCAAGATTCTGGTAAAATCTGTCTGCAAGTTCCTTTCGGGAATCTTCCCCGTCCTGCTCAAGAAGTTTTACAACTTCCTGCCTGAAATGATCATCTTTTTCCCTGGCGATATATTCTTTCGCCTTTTCCAAAATCTCATGATTCATGTTAAATTTCTCCTTTTTTATTGGACTTGTTCCGGAACCGTTTAGGTTCCATTACCGCTCTTTGCCGCCATTATCATTCAGTAAATAATACCGCAATTTTCCTACAACATCATCAAAATCCAGAGGTTTGCCCAAATGGCTGTTCATGCCTGCTTCAAGACACCTTTCCACATCTTCCCGGAAAACATTGGCTGTCATGGCAATGATGCGGATGGTTTCAGCCTGGGGAATTTTTAGCGCCCTAATCCGGCGGGTCGCCTCATATCCGTCCATTACAGGCATTTGCACATCCATAAATATTATATCGTATTTATATGGAGTTTCCCTGAATATTCTTACAGCCTCCGCGCCGTTTTCAGCGCAGTCAATATTTATATCAGTAGGTTCAAGGAGCGCTTTTACAATTTCCCGGTTAATCTCAACATCCTCCACAAGCAAAATACAGCGGTTGGCGAAAATGCCATTGATATCTGTCTGCGATTCTTCAATCTGCTTATGATCAATGCCGAGAGTTTCATTTAATATATCCGCGATATGCGAAGGGAATAAAGGCTTGGAAAGGAATTTATTAACGCCGGCCATTCTCGCTTCCGTTTCTATCACAGACCATTCCGCGGCGGTTATCATTATTACTACTGATTTAACGGATTCATGGTGCGCCTTCAGTTCAGACGCCAGCTGAATACCGTCCATACCCGGCATTTTCCAATCCACAAAATAGATATGGTAATGCCCGTTTTTTTCCACAAGCTTGATTGCATCTTCTCCGCTTATCGCGGTATCGCAAAGAATGTTAAATTCCTTGGAAATTTCCAAAAAGTAATCCAGGATATCCCTGTCGTCATCTACCGCCATTATGCGCACATTGGATAAATTAACATCGGAAGACAGGAGTCCCTTATAGGGCTGTAAACCCTGTTTCAGATTAATGACAAAAGTAAAAATAGAGCCTTTATTGAGTTCTGATGTCAGCCATATTCTGCCGCCCATAAGTTCAATAATATTTTTTGATATCGCAAGTCCAAGCCCCGTGCCGCCGTACTTGCGCGTAGTGCTGCTTTCGGCCTGTTCAAAGGAAGAAAACGCCCGCGACTGCTGTTCTGCGGTCATGCCAATTCCATTGTCAGATACAGAAATCCGCACGGAGCAGACCTCATCCGTTTTATCCAGACAGTGTGCGTCAAGATTGATGAAACCTTTTTCATGGGTGAATTTAATCGCGTTCCCCAAAAGATTTGTGATAACCTGCGCTATCCTTTGATCATCTCCGATAAGCGTTTTGGGAATGCTCTGATCGATGTGCACCGAAAACTTCTGATTTTTTTCTTCAATGCGGAAGTTGACAACATTTACTACCCGCTGAAGCATTTTTTCAAAATTAAACTCCGACGGCGATAAATCAAATTTGTTTGCCTCGATTTTTGACATATCCAGAATATCATTAATTACGCCCAATAGATGATTCGATGCGTCCTGTATTTTTAAAAAACAATGATCTTTGCGCTCAATGTCCGTGGATGATTTGCCTATGGTAGTCATGCCTATGATCGCGTTCATCGGAGTGCGTATCTCATGGCTCATGTTCGCGAGGAACGCGCTCTTATGCCTGCTTTCCTTGTCCGATTTGGATCTTGCCATGTCAATGCGGATCAGAATGGCGATAAGAGCAGCCGCAAATATCAGACCCATGGTGACAATAGCAGATGTCATATTTGTCAGACTTTGATAGAACGGACCTTCGGGCATTAATAGACCCAGATACCAGCCATTATTCATCATTCTGAAAAAAGCGACTGTGCTTTCGCCTGTCCAGCTTATCATCGGGCGTTCAATTATATCCCGCCCCGCAAAAAAATCATCAGAAAAAACTGAAAAAGGAACTGACAGATCATACACATAACTGCCTAAAAATTCCGGATTGGCGTGCGCCAGGATTGATAAATCCTGACTGATTAACATCCCATAACTGCCCTGATCCCCTGCAATATCGACAATGATTCTGCCGATGTCTTCAATATTTACCTCCATGCCGATAATGCCAAGACGGACATCATTATCACCGTGAATGCAGCGGGCATAGGATATAACTTTACGCACCGATAAAACACTGTCATAAGGCGGCGTTTCAATAACAGTACCGCAATGCTCTACCGCAAGGTGAAACCAGGGTCTGTCAGGCGCGCTGTAATTATCAGGCAGAGTATCGCTGTTTATGATAAAAATTGGACTATCGCCGTATGTTTCAAAATATCCAAACATAACGATAGAACTCATTATTCTGGATCCGCTTGAATGAAAATATCCGGCAAGATCATTAAAATAATCAGCGATATCATCCAATGAATCGCCGCGCATGATCATGCTGCGGACTGTCTGTGAAAATCCGCTCACCATCATCCTTGGTTCCTGCAGGTCGGATTCAAGCTGCATCTGCGCAAATGCAAACATGCTCTCGGCGTTGCGGACCAGATTTGTATGCACAATGTCGCGCATATAATAATGACTTAAACTTATCATAGCAAAAAATACCAAAACAGTAAGCGCTATCTGAGCGTATAATGGCCGAATGGCGGCGGCTTTTTTGGCCAATGAACTAATAAATGACATTATTCTAACCTAAATCCTGACATATATAGACAATACCAATTATACTCAACATGATTTTTAATTCCAAAAAATTCCTCCAAATACATCTTTGAAATGTATACTATATATAATATAATGTTTTTACCTGAAATTTACTATACTTCACGGAGGTTAGAATGTCTGTATCATTATTTGGACGTTCCTTGCTGACATTATTGGATTATTCGCCTGAAGAAATTCAATATTTACTGGATTTATCCTGCAAACTAAAAGCCGAAGAGAAAAGCGCCAACAATGGCGGCGGTAAAATTTTACGCCGTTTTGAAGGATTAACTCTGGCCCTGCTTTTTGAAAAACGCTCCACCCGCACAAGATGCGCTTTTGAGACCGCTTTTGGCGAAGAAGGCGGTCATCCGGTATTTCTATCCGCCGCAGATATACAGCTAGGCGCAAAAGAATCACTTGAAGATACAGCCAGGGTGCTGGGAAGGATGTTCAGCGCAATTCAGTTCCGTGGCTTTAAACAGGAAACCGCTGAAATCCTGGCTGAATATTCAAAAGTTCCGGTTTATAACGGGCTGACTGATCTCTATCACCCTACTCAGGCTCTCGCGGACATGCAGACAATGATTGAAAATTTCGGCGAAATAAAGGGAAGGAAACTGGTGTTTGCAGGCGACGGACGCAACAATGTCGCGCGCTCTCTCATGGTAATCTGTTCCAAACTGGGAGTGCATTTTACAGTAATTACGCCGCAGGAATTAATGCCGGATGATGTGCTACGCGGGAAATGCGGCGCGCTCGCGTCAAAGTCAGGCGCCATTATTTCCGTTACCTCTGATATTTCGGCTGTTGAAGGCGCAGACGCCATTTATACCGATGTTTGGGTTTCCATGGGCGAAGAAGATAAAAAAGAAGAGCGCTTAAGGCTCTTAAGCCCCTACCAGGTAAATCAGGCGTTGATGGATAAAACCGGAAAAAAAGAAACCATTTTCCTGCACTGTCTGCCTGCGGTAAAAGGCGAAGAAGTAACCGCTAATGTAATTGACGGTCCGCAAAGCAGAGCATGGGATCAGGCGGAAAACCGCAAGCATACAATTAAAGCGGTAATGCTGGCTACTCTGATAAAAGATAAATAAACAGGAATTGATTAGTCAGATAAGACTGTAAAAGGGCGATAAGAGGGCATGGGGATTTTTGATCGGTTAGGCAAAGTTATAAACAGCTACTTAAATGATTTTGGGGAACAAACATCGCAAAGTTTCAGATCAGGATCGCGTTCGTCGTCTAACGATCCTGATCTGGACGCGGCGTATGATGAACTGAATGATTTTCTTAACCAGAAGGAAACGCAGAGCAAAAGTAAAAGTGATAACAGATATTGGCAGGAACCGCCGCGCTCGGATCCAAAAGACAAATCAATTCCGCCTGAAGAACTGCGCGCGGATTTTGAATGTCTTGGAGTGCCTTTTGGTGCGGATAAAGAAACATGCAAAGCCGCGTATAAAAATCTTCTAAAAATTCATCACCCCGACCGTCACGCAGGGCATGAAGGAAACATAAAAAAAGCCACGGCAAAATCCGCGATTATTAACGCCGCCTGGGACAGAATAGAAAAGTGGCGGAATGAATAAAAAACCTCCGCCGCAAGGCGCCGGTTCCACCCCGGAGGGTATATGGATACAGGATTAAAAATTTATACCGACGGCGGCTGTTCGGGTAATCCCGGACCCGGCGGCTGGGCTTATGTTATGGTGCTGGAAACATTTCAGGGCAAAAAAATTATAGCTCAGGAAAAGGGCATGGAGAGAAACACAACCAACAACAGGATGGAGCTGTCCGCTGTCATTAACGCCCTTAAAGCGCTTAAAACAATGGATGATGTCCCGCATCAGGCAGCTTTATATACAGACTCCCAGTATGTGCAGAAAGGCATAACAGAATGGATACATCTTTGGAAGCGTAACTCATGGAAAACAAGCGACAAATCACCTGTTAAAAATCAGGATCTGTGGAAAGAGCTGGATCTGCTTGCCGGAGAATTTACGGTAAAATGGGAATGGGTTCGCGGACACGCTGGACATGAATACAATGAACGCTGCGACCGCATGACGCAGGAAGCCATCGCTTCATTATAATTTTACCGGGTTTTTACAGCGTATCAGGCGAATCGAGCCACGCGGATAATTGCATGTTTGTTTCCATGTAACCCATTCGGCGTTTTTTTACGGAAATCTCAAGCAGCGCGTAACCGTCATTTTCCATTATGCGCATACGATAAATTGAAATAGGATCATCTTCGGAAATACCGGCTTCGTCGGCAATTGAACCGCGGACAATTTTTCTTACCAAAAAGTTTGATGAAAAAACATTGCTGGGAAGCGGAGTTAAAACCATGCCGAAAAGGGGAGCGGCGATCCTTTCGCGTTTATCGGTCTTTACCGCGTCAATCAGGGGAATCTCAGGGCGCGCTACAGTCATTAAAATATTTTTTTTGACAATGCCTTCATCATCAACTGTCTCAAGCGCCACAAGTTCGCCGGGATTAAACTGAAAAATCGCGTCCTGCATGGCGGGGATGAGTCCTCCCTGGGGAGCCTTTATTTCCCTGCCATTAATTGTTTTAATATAGGAACCTTCATTTACCAGATGCTGCCTTGCCGGAGTGCCGGGTGCGGTATAGATAATTTCCGCCCCGGAAAAAGTTTCGCTTAACGTAATGCCAAGCCACGGACGTTCAGCCTTTCCTCCTTTTATCATCGCGGGCAGGGCCGCGGCAAGTCTCTCTGCGGGAACAGCGAAATTTAATCCCTGATAATATTGAATACCGGCGAAAACAATGCCTACAAGCCGCCCTTCGCTGTCTACAACAGGTCCGCCTGAATTGCCTTGATTTACCGCGGCGTCAATCTGATAAACATCGCCTATCTGCAGAAACCGCCTGCTGAGCGCCGAAACGATTCCCAATGTCACAGTTTTTTCCAGCCCCAAAGGAGATCCAATGGCCATTACCATATCGCCTACCTGCGGAATTACGCGATCAATCAGCGAAAACACATATTCAGTTTCATGTTCGGTTTTAATCAAGGCCAGATCCAAAGCCTTGTCCCAGCCGATAACACGGGCGGGAATGCGGGGGCTTGCCGCGTCTCCCATGCGGATATACATCCTGGAATAACTGTTGTATTTTGGATCCACTTCGCTTTCTATTACATGGTAATTGGTAATTAAAAGGCCGGAAGAATCAATGAAAAACGCGGAACCTAAAATCCTGTCCGGTATGCCTCTGCCCTTCTCTATCCTTATTCCCCTGTCTACCAAAACTGTCGCGACTCCCTTTATCATGTCAGAAACGCTGTCACGGCCCCTGGTGTATTCACGGTATTCATCCGGAATTTCTCCGTCTCCTGCCGTTTCCGCTGCGGAAAGAAAAAATGCAGCAGCCCGGCGCTGCTTTACATTTACCGCTTTTTCAAGAAACAGATAAGCACTTTCAAAATCCATTGGCTGCATTTCCTGCGATTTGACAGCAGCCAAAAAAGCGCCCAGAATATCGCCTGAGGATAATTTTTTCTTTGCGTCAGAAAGAATAAAATCAGGTTCCAGCCCGGTATTCTCCACCGTAATTCCAAGGCTTGCAAGAGACCTGCCAAGGGAAATTGCGTCTTCCCACCGTTCTTCTTCGACTGCCTTTTTCTGCATGGCGCATAACTTTTCAAGCGATTCATTTTCAAGCTGCGCCAGATAACGCAGGTTGGCGTCATCACCGTTCTGCTGGGTTACATACACTTCCCTGAATATATAAATTAAATTTAGGGCGGCAACAGGATTTTCATTTTTCTGTTTTTCTATTTCACCCAGCCTGATAGAAATTGCAGGCTGCGACATGTAATTGTAATCGTCCTTCTTGCTGGCGCATCCTGCGGTTACCATTGAAAAAATTATGCAAAAAACAGCTAACTGCGGCGGTTTGATGAATTTAAAATCGAATCTGTTTAAAAAAAACAATGAGGAAACGGAGATAGATTCAGCCTTTTCTGTCATTCCATTCCTGTCCCGGTATGTGAATAATTGAACTCTCCGCTGCCGTCCATATCATATAAATAAACAACTGAACCGTCCGGCAGATACATCTCCATCGTTTTATACCGCCCGTCCCCTGACCAGTCGCTTTCGGAAGACGCGATAAGGCTGCGAAAATCAAACGTTTCACTGAAACCGGAGGATGGACGGCGGAAACGGCGTATTGTTTCCATCCTTCCGTCCAAGTCAAAATCGACGCGCTGAATTGCAGGCGCTCCCATTTGAAATTCAGTAATGGAAACCACCCTTCCGTTTAATGTCTCTACAGCCTGATACGGTATCCCTCGTTCAAGGAATATTTGCTCAACCGCTCCTTCAAACTCGGAACTGGGACGGCTGAAACCTTCGCTGAATGAAACAAGAGAACGGTAGGTAAGGTTAATATTGTTATATGACGGAACAGGCAGGCGGAGACCTTCCAGATAACCGCCGCCGCCAAGAACGTTAAACGCAACAGGTGCGAACTGAAAATCCGCCGGACGAAACTGAAATATTTCCTTTCCCAGCCTGACTTCCCTTACAGAAGGATAACGTTCCCACAGTATTTGCGCTTTGTTTTTCTGCCCCTGCACAGGACATTCAGCGGATACGGGAATTCCATTCATGTCAAAAAAAACAATAAAATTAATATCATTGTTTTTATTCGCGGTAAATTCCAGCATTCTCGGCGCGCCTGAACTGTAATGAGCGCGCCTGTCAATATATCCGTCCATGTCGTCATCATGGGTGATAATGCCCGTAAATTCGTGAAGTTTTTGCGTAAAAAACACGCGCCCTTCGGCGCTGCGGAGAAGACTGTAAACATCAGCGATTATTGTATCATCCAGAACAGGCCGTTCGTTAGCTGCAACAGCGAAAAGCTCTTCGGCAGCCGCGAAATCATCGATAAGCCCCAGATTGAGCGCAATGGGAATGGAATTATAAGATGGCTTAAAATTTTTAACCGCTTCGCCGAATAATCCTCCGGCTCTGTAAGATGCGACATGCCTTCTGGCTGTATCATCATCCCTGATAAAAGGAGCCGCCATCCACGCGAGATCAGGATCGGTTTCCAGTAAAAAAGGAAGCCGTCTTAACGCAAGATCAAGCAGATTAGCGTCGCTTTCACGCGGAGCGGATGCCTGAGGTTCCGGGTTTCTGTTCCGCGCGTACTCAAAAAAGATTCGCAGGGGACACGGATCGCGCGGATACCTGTCCATCGCCGTCATCAAAAGACTGCGAAAACGCGCAAGCGCCTGAACATCATTGCCCAACGCGAGCCCCCTGTAAACCAGGAGACGCAGCATCGCCATGTCCGCCTGCATGGACGCTTCGCCCTCGCCGATTTTGTCCAAAGCGGCCAGAACGCCGTAAAAGTTTCGCATAACAATTAGCTGTTCAGCTTTAAGCAGCAAAGCCTGATTTTCGCTGTATTTCACCCAGCGGTTAACATCTATCGCTTTATCCAGCGCGTCAAGGATAAGCTGCCTGTCCTTTCCTTCATGCAAACGGGCAACAGCCAGCATGTAGGAAATATCTGAAGAGACACCGGAAAAATCGGCGGCGCGTTCCAATGCAGCTAACGCTTCCTCCCACTTTTCCTCATCAATCGCCTGCTGCGCCCAGTTTACATACCGCAGCGCGGCATCTGAATCATCCCGTATAATTTCCTGCGCGTAGGAAGTTCCTGTAAGAAAAAGAAATAATATCAGAAACAGAAGAACACTCCGCGTAAAACCATGAGATGCCTTTCGGTTAATTTTTTTTATGCTATTGAGCGCCTTCATAACCTGTATAAATTAATTCCCGAGCAATGCTGCGGCGCTTTCTTTTGCAGGAAGACCGAGTATATGGCGCACTTCATCGTCAATCAGTGTTTCACGCGCAAGAAGCGCATCAGCAAGATTTTCAAGTTCAGTTTTATGGCTTTCTATAATGTCATTGGCATTGTTAAGGGCGCGGTCAAGTATTTCCCTGATTGCCCTGTCTATGCGCTGTGCGGTATCTTCGGAATAATCCTTGTGGCGCGCGATTTCCTTGCCAAGGAAGATAGGTTCATCTTCCTGCCCGTAAGCGACAGGTCCCAGATCGCCTGCCATGCCCCATTCGCAAACCATGTTACGCGCCATTTCAGTAGCCTGCTGAATATCGTTCTTGGTTCCCGTGGTGGTTTCATTGTAAAAGAGTTTTTCAGCGAGCCAGCCGCCGTAACAGATTGCGATGCGATCCTCTATCCAGCCTTTGGCGCGGCTGTAGCTGTCCTCTTCGGGAAGGGAAAGAGCCATGCCCAAAGCGCGTCCGTGCGGAACAATTGTAACTTTATGCAAAGGGTCGGCGTTCTTCAGGTAGTAATGAAGAAGGGCATGACCGGCTTCATGGATGGCAGTCATGCGGCGTTCCTTGTCGGATACAACAAGAGTTTTCCGCGCGACGCCCATAAGCACCTTATCCCTGGCTTCCTCAAAGTCGCTCATCTGTACCTCGGGTTTATCCTTGCGGGCAGCAAACAGCGCCGCTTCGTTAACAAGGTTGGCGATATCTGCGCCGCTCATTCCCGGCGTCGCCCTCGCTATACGGGACAGATCAAGGCCTTTATCCAGCGGAATCTTTGCTGCGTGAATTTGAAGGATAGCCTCGCGCTCTTTAATATCAGGCATCGCTACAACCACCTGGCGGTCGAAGCGTCCGGGACGCAGAAGAGCCGGATCCAGAACATCAGGGCGGTTAGTGGCGGCTAAAATTATCACTCCGTCCTTTGAATCAAAACCGTCCATTTCAACAAGAAGCTGATTCAATGTCTGCTCGCGCTCATCATGTCCGCCGCCGTAACCGGCTCCGCGGGTTCGCCCTACAGCGTCCAGCTCATCAATAAAAATAATACAGGGAGCGCTTTTTCTTCCCTGATCAAAGAGATCGCGGACCCGGCTTGCTCCGACGCCGACAAACATTTCCACAAAATCAGAACCGGACATATGAAAGAAAGCAACTCCGGCCTCTCCCGCTACAGAACGCGCCATTAATGTTTTTCCGGTACCGGGCATGCCGACAAGAAGCACGCCCTTTGGGATTCGCGCACCCATTTTTGTAAATTTCTGAGGGCTTTTTAAAAACTCAACTACTTCTTCAAGCTCATATTTCGCGTCTTTCTGCCCCGCAACATCGGCGAAGCTGATCTTTTTTTTATCCTCATCCTGATAACGCTTCGCCCTGCTCTTGCCGAACTGAAAAGTTTTATTTCCCGCGCCCTGCATATTTCTGAACATAAGCATGATAATGCTGAAGCCGATAATCCATGGAAGCAAATCAATAAGCAGACGCATAAGGCTGAATTTCGCGGCTGCGCCCGAATACTTAATATTTCTATCCTGCAGATTTGTTAAAAGATACGGATCCGAGTAAGGAATGCGGGTTCTTATTTGAGCGGCGGTGCTGTTTGAAGTGCCTTTGAGGAGAACATCCATAGTATTATTTTCATAAATAGTAACAGATTCTATTTGATTCTGGTCCATAAAACGGTAAAAATCCGAATACGCGACCTCCCTTATTGGAGTAGAATCGCTCCTGAAGAAATACGCGGAAAATAACACCGCCATTATCAGGAAGAAAACCAGAGCAAACCCTCCGGGCCGTTTCCCCTGTAATGGCCCTTTGTCAGGCAATTTATTTTTATCATTGAAATTGAACATCAGCACTCCGTTTACCCGTGAATGAAGGGGCAGATATAAATAGAATATGGAATTTTATATATTTTAAAGCTTTTAATCAAGAACCCGGACATTTGACATGAAAACTTGTTAGGAGTATATATATGGTCAAATTTATATGGGATGAAAAGAAGAACCGTGATAATATTAAGAAATCTAACTCCGTTTCTGTTCTGTCCGTCAGGCGCAGGCATGAGCGTTTTATATTAAAATGGATACTCCCCTTTCGAAAAATTCTTTTTGTTTTCGCAGCAGTAAAACCTTACCTTCTTTGCGCCTGATCTGCGCAGGACCTAAAACAGATGCGATTATATTCCCTCGGCAGAAATTTCTTATAACGGAACGTTTAATGGATTTAATATAATTTTTACCTTTTAATAATTTGTCTAGCGCTATAAACACCGACTCTTCACGTATGATTTGCGTCTGGGCGAAAAAGTTTTCTTCGTTAGTCGAAATGCAGTGAACATGAACCGGGGAACCGGAAGGTTGCCTGTATTCAAAGTCCCATTGTATTCGCTTTCCGGCCTCATCTGCGATGAAGTCCGAAGCAAGCGACTGGGTTTGCGCCATTGCGGAAACTCCTGCTTTCCATGATGGGAACGCCTCATTTAATAGAGGAACAAGATGCCGCCTAATCCTGTTGCGCAAATATTTTTCATCACTATTGGTAGAATCTTCCCGCCAGGAAACGCCCTTTGCTTTCAGATAACACAAAACATCTTCACGGCTTACAGATAACAAAGGACGCAGAATTATTGCTTGTTCTTTGCTGTTTTTTTTCTCCGCAGACATCGCCGCAAGACCTGCGGGGCCGCAGCCGCGAAGGAAACGCATTAAAACCGTCTCCAGCATATCGTCTTTTGTATGCGCAATTAAAATGCAGGCATTTTCACCTAATCCAGCGGCTTCGCTGAATAGCGCTTTGCGCCTGAAGAAACGGGCGGCCGCCTCAATACCCGCTTTTTTTCTCCGCGCAAAGGAAGTTATTTTTCCGTGAGGGATGGATTTAACGCGGCATTCTATTCCCAGGCTTCGGCAATAATCACGGACAAAAACCGCGTCAGATGAGCTTTCTTCAGGCGACCTTATTCCGTGATCAACATGCAGACAGCAAAGCCTCTCTTTGGGAATAACGGCAGAAATGGCGCATAACATTGCAATTGAATCCGCGCCGCCAGAAACAGCGGCGAGAAATAAAGTCCGCGGCGGACGATTTAATAAAATGGAAGAAACTGAATTTTCAAATTCAGCGGCGCCATACCCTGAAACAGGAAACAGTGGATGAGTAATTTCTGATGAATTTTCTTCACAGATCATTACATTGTAAACTGCTCAAATAAAATATTTTATTTCTTTTCAGGCGCTTTCTTCTCCGGCGCTTTCTTGTCAGTTGCAGCCGGAGCGGCGGCGGTAGGAGCGGCTGCTGCGGCTGCGGCAGTATCTGTAGCGGCTGCGGCTTCAGCTTTGGCAAACTTGACCAGCGCGACAACCATATCCGGGTTGGAAAGAACCCTGACGCCTTCGCCCAGAGGAATATCACGCACATGAATTGACTGATTTGCTTTTAATCCTGATACATCAATCTCGATCCGTTCAGGCAGATCTTTCGGTAAACATTCAACTTCGATTTCATGCAGGGGATTTTCAAGCATACCGCCTTCGCGCACTCCAATTGGATTTCCCTGAAGAATGAGCGAAACCTTCGCGCGGAGAGCGACGCCGCTTTCCACTTCATAAAAATCTATATGAAGAATATTTCCGTCGATAATATTTCTCTGAGTGCCTTTTACAAAGGCGTCATAAGATTTATCTTCAACATCTACCTTGACAATTGTACTTTCGGAGATACCCTTTGTACCTTTGATAAATTCCACGGCGTCCAGATCGATGGAAACGGCCTTGCCTGATCTTCCGTAAATTACCGCAGGGATGCGGCCGCCTCTCCTGATACGGCGGGATTCCGCTGAACCTGCTTTTTGACGATTCTTTGCCTGTAATACAACCTTGCTCATTATTTACCTCATTATATAAATTACGGATATTGCCGGATGCTTTTGAACCTCTGTTTCAGGTTCGCCGGAAGTATCCCTTTTGGGACGACAGGATTCGAACCTGTGAATACCGGCTCCAAAGACCGGTGGCTTACCACTTGCCGACATCCCATTACTCCATTATTGGATAACAGCGTAGCAAATTTACATGAAATAATCAAGACATTTTGAATACCGCGGATTGATATGGTTTATACGGAAAAGTTATCAGAAATGCAATGTAAAAGAAAAGGCGCTCAAAAGGAAGTGTCGCCAATCCCTTTGAACGCCTTTATCACTAGTGGTTTACCAGACTTTTACATCAGATGTCATCTGATGGATCATCTTGTACATCCACATCACCGGATTCGTACTTATCCAAAATACGTTTTTGAAGTTCCGCCCGGAATTCAGGATGGATAGGATGAGCAACATCCTTATATTCCCCAGCCCGTGTTTTCCGGCTTGGCATTGCTATAAAGATACCGGTTTTACCCTCAATGATCTTTATATTGTGAACAACAAAACAATCGTCAAATGTTACCGTTACATAGGCCTTTGGCTTACCGCCACCCGCTACCTTACGGACCCTGATATCTGTGATTTCCATGACGTCCTCCTTGCTTTTGAGGTCCTAAATCTACCCTTTCATTATAATATCGCTTTATTGTGAAAGCAAGGGAAAAAATCAATATTTGAATATTTTAGTAAGCATATTGTAAGATTCCGTACATTGGCATAAAAATCACTCACATTGTATTAGAGCTAACAGGTAAATGTTAAGAACATCCGCATTGAATAGTTAAATCACTAATATTAAACATATCAGCTAAAGATGAAATATAACGATCCGCACCGGGAAGGTTTTCCGGTTTTCCGACCGCTATTGCCGGCATTCCGCCCGCTTTGGCGGCTTCAATACCGGCGAGAGCGTCTTCAAAAACTACGCATCTCTGCGGCGGAAGACCCAATGCTTCAGCGCCTTTCAGAAAAACTTCCGGATCGGGCTTTGCCTTTGACACTGTATTGCCGTCAATCACAGCGTCAAAAAGAAAAGCTATTTTTAAACGATCCAGGATGAGCGCTGTATTTTTACTTGCTGAACCAATGGCCGTGCGTATGCCGTTCTCCCGCAGAAGCAGAAGATACTCTTTCGCGCCGGATAAAATTGCATCTTCATCGAGAGTGTAGAGGTATTCCACATACCAGGTATTTTTTCGGGAAGCGGCTTTTTCCTTTTGCTCCGCCGTCATTGTAACCTTTCCTGTCTCAAGAAGAATTTCAAGGGAGCGGACGCGGCTTACTCCCTTAAGACGTTCATTGTCAGTTTCAGTAAAATGAAATCCAAGTTCCGCCGCAAGACGTTTCCAGGCAAGATAGTGATACTTCGCGGTATCAACCAGCACACCGTCCAGATCAAAAATCGCGCCTTCAATTTTTACATTACCCAATCCAAAAAGATCCGGTTTATTTTCCTTTATATCCTGCATATTGAAAAATTATCCTTTGTAACCGTAATTTCATATTCAATGCCGCGCAAAACAACATTAAACTTTACTTTTTTCCATGACGACGGCAGACGGGGTTTAATTATTATATTTCCATTTTCAATGGAAAAACCGCAAAAGCCGCGTATAGCTGTTAACCATGCGCCGCCGTTGGCGGCGGGGTGAGTGCCGCCAATGTAAACAAGACCCGCGAAGTGTTTCGATTTTCCTGTTATGTCAATTTCAGAAGTCTGAATAAAGAAAGGATACGCCAGATCGCTTGATCCCGTTTCACAAGCGAGAAGCGCGTACATGCACGATGATAAACTGGAACCGTGTTCTGTGCGCGGCTCATAATAGTCAAAGTTCGCCTTTTTTATTTCTGTTGAATAATCGGAACCAAAAAGCTCAAGCATTGTAATCACATCGGCCTGTTTGATGATCTGGGTAGGAGTCGCGACGCCTGTACTGCAGCCCCAGTATTCCTTTGGATCTTTCAGCCGCGACCTGACAGTTTCAAGAGAGCAGTCTTCATGCCTGAAATAACCGTCAAACTGTTCTATAACTCCGTGTACCGCGCCCCCGCTGTCATTGGGCTGCGGCATGTAAAACCTTTCAATTACAGTCTTCATAAACTCAAGATCATCATTAAAACAAATTCTTTTAATCAGATTATCAATGAATGAAGTATCTTTTTCCCTGAACATTTCCACGTAGTCACGCGCGATTTCAAACGCCGCAAGTATTATTCTGTTAGTAAAGGCGTTATTGTTTACGCGCTCATGGTATTCATCAGGTCCTATTACATCCAGCACTTCATAACGTTTGCGCTCAGGCGAATAGTAAAGGTATGATAAATAAAAGCGCGCGGCTTCCAGTATCAGTTCCATGCCTCCGTCTGTGAGGACTGAAAAATCGTTTGTCTGATCAACAAATTTTTTTATGGAATAAACAATATCTGCGCTAATATGAATTTGCTTGTCCCTGAAGTATGTGCGCACAGGCCGCCCCGTAAATACATCTGTAACATTGTAGTCTGAGCAGGCATCATCTCCGTTCTCCTGGCTTTCCCACGCGAAAAACGCGCCGCGAAAACCGTACTCCGCCGCCTTACGCTTCGCGCCTGGCAATGTTTGTATTCTGTAGCGTATAAACTGCGCCGCCATTTCCGGTCTTACCGCAAGGAAATAGGGAGCGATAAACATTTCCGTGTCCCAGAAAATCGCGCCCTTGTAAGTCTGTCCCGATAATCCGCGCGCGGGTATTGATAAAGCCCTCTGCGCGCTGCCTTCGCAATGACGCGGAGCGATTATCCATAGATGATACAAACTGTATCGAAGCGCCGCCTGAGCGTATTCATCGCCTTCAATTATGACGTCTCCCTTCTGCCAGATTTTATCCCACTGCGCTTTGTGTCTTTGCAGCAGGCTTTCCCAGCCTTCGTTAAATGCCTTTAAAATCTGTTCCCTCGCGGCGGCGTCCGGATCGCCTGTATCAAGAGCGGTAAAAATCGCACCGTAAATGAATAATTCAACTTCTTTTTTGCTGTAAGGAGAGACAACAATATTGAAAAATATACTGTCTTCTTCATAAACCGTATCAAACTGTAAATCAACCCCGTTATCAGACACGGCAAGAGCTGAATAAACAGCTAACGGTATTTTCTTTTCAAGGGTTGAACATGACAGCCCCAAAACACGCGCATTTTGATTCTGATCCGGAGGCTTTATATATTTAAAATTCCCCAAATGAGGACCGTTAAGGTCTTTTACGGCGCAGTTTATCCCCTGCTTAACAGCAATGCCGCACGGCTTATCAGCGCTGATCACGTAACGCATGCACAGAAGATGCACATCTTCCATATGCGCATAACGCTGCGCCTTTACTGTTACCGTTTTACCGCCGGCGAGCCAGCTTGTATTGCGCGAATATATTCCGTAACGGAAATCAAGAGCCTGTTCATGGGAGACTGTGCATTCATTACCTGCTTTGAGGGGCTGACCGTCCATACTTGCAAGAATATAAAGAGGATCGGGGGAATTTACAGGCTCTCTCCAGAGATCTCCGCGCTTGTCATAAATGCCGGAAAGAATTGTTGCGGGCATATCACCTGCATCTGCTTCATCCGCTACTCCGCGGCGGCCCAGATAACCGTTGCCTGTAAGAAGCCGGTTGCCGTTCTGCAGAACATCATCCTGAGGGGAACCTTCGCCTGATGGCGAGCCGTCATCTTTTATATCCCAGCAGTTTAATTTATACATTATACTCTAAGCGGAACATAAAGGGCGCAGGAGCCGAAATCATGGCGTTCGCCGTATATGCAAAGAGGTATCGTTTCGTTTACCTGATCGTTAGTTGATATGGTTACTTCGCTTTTTGATACTTTAACGCGGATGTGAACATTGCGGTAAAGAATGCCAAACTCATACTCTGTCCATTTCGCGGGCAGCGAAGGGTTAAGCGCAAGAACGGGACCGTCGCTGCGAAGTCCGCTGAAACCGTAAATAATATTCATCCAGGCTGCCGCGATGCTTGTTGTGTGCAATCCTTCGGCGGTGTTGCGGTTGTAGTTATCCATGTCCATTCTTGTCGCGAAACCGAAGAAGTTGAACGCGTCCTCATGTTTACCAAGTTCCTGTGCAAAAATGGAATGTATTGAAGGGGAAAGCGAAGATTCATGGATTGTATTGGGCTCATAAAATTCATAGTTTGCCCGTTTGACTTCCGCGGAAAATTCCTGATTGTACAAAAACTGGAACATTAACACATCCGGCTGCTTTATCATACTGGTACGGTAGATGCGGTCGTATGACCAGTTGTGATAAAGCGGGAAATCGGTAACGGGTATATCAGAAATTTTTATTCGCGGAAGAGCGTAATAACCTTCATGCTGTTCATAGAGTTTTGTTTTTTTATCGTACAGGATGATCATTTTTTTCGCGCAAAGGATGAAGTCTTTTCTTTCCTCAGTAGAAAGAGAAACGCTTTTGCAGACAGCGGAAAATTTTGAAGGCTCTTCTTTTTCCATTTTTTTAAGGGTTTTCTCGGTATACTCAAATGTTTTTTTTGCCATGTAATTTGTATAACAGTTGTGATTAACCATCATGTGAAATTCATCCGGTCCCATTACGGCATAATAGCCAAAGCCGGTGCCTTCATTGTTCCAGGAACCGCGCGATAACAGAAACCTGCTGATCTCTATAAGCATTTCTGCGCCCTGGCCGAAAAGAAATTCATTGTCGCCGAATAAATTATAATAATGTTCAATCGCGTACGCTACCGCAGTGCTTGGCTGGAACTGAAGGCTCGCATGCTGCCAAAGACCGCAGGCTTCTTCGCCGTTCTGGGTGGCAATCGGATAACAAGCTCCCCTGCAATCAAGCTGCTTCGCCCTTTCCCTGGCGTGGTTCAATGTCGCATAACGGTAAGCGAGCAGATTCCGCGCTGCCTGCGGGCTGGAAAAAAGATAAAACGGAAGACAGTAGGTTTCAGTATCCCAGAAAGTATGGCCGCCGTATACTTCGCCCGTAAGCCCCTTCGCTCCGATATTATTGGAAGGATCATAACCATTGTATGTCTGCTGCATCTGAAAGATACAGAATCTTATTCCCTGCTGGTTAAGCGGATCGCCTTCGATGCGGATATCAGCGTTCATCCAGAACGCGTTCCAGTAACCGCGCTGCTTTTCAAGCGCTGTATTAAAATCAGGCAGACCGTTTTTTAAATGCGCCCAGTTTTTTTTCCAGACAGAATCAGATGCGCTCTTGCGTTCTTTTACAGCTAAATTATAGACGCTTTTTTCTATCCAGCCGCTTGAACCGTCTTTTAAAGGCAGAATAATCTCGAAACCGGCTGCTTTATCCGTTACCTTTTTACCGCATTGAGAACCTTCACTTGCCCTGAAAGTAAACCCCGAAAAAACCTGCTGCCCTGAACGCGCTGTCTGTCCAAGCACAGCGGCTCCGTTGTCAAACCAGTCCCTGCGTATAAGATTCCAGTAATTCTTTTTTTTCGGGCCATGAGTTGTATTAAAAGTATTAGCAATAACAATAGACAGAAATATATCACCGCCTGTTACGGAACATACTACTTTTTGATAAGCCATGTTCGCATTTTCCATGTCCAGAAAACGGATAAACTCAATGTGAACAACAGGCCCTTCTTTTGTATACCAGTTAAAACTCCGGTTCAGAACTCCTTCGCGCATATCAAGCACGCGGCGGAAATTATCGATCTTGCAGGATGCCATATCAAGCACTTCATCTCCGGCGCGGATTTGCATGTGCAGCCAGTCGGCGGCATTCACCATAAAATGCGTTTTGGAAATTATGCCTTTGTAACTTTTTTCAAGATCAGTTTCTTCGTGAATGCCGTTAAAATAGCTGCCCTGTAAAGAATCTTCGTTAACGCCTTCTTCCGCATAACCGCGGACGCCCATGTACTCGTTCCCAAGGGAAAAAATTGATTCAGAAACCTTGTTACGTTCCCGGCTCCAGCCCTCTTCAATGATCCGCCATGGATCACAGACAAGATATAAATCAGCGCTTTTTGTCATTTTAAATTCTACCTTATATTATTTTATGGTTTAACGCAAAATCACAATTTCCAACTTACATTGAATTTTCAGAATTGTCAACAGGAAAATTGAAAAAAAATACTATTTACAAAAATAAACTGATCCTGTTTTCACTAATATCATTCAGAAAATATTACCGGAAAAAACAGACACAAATGATAAATATTTTAAAAATTTTTATGTTATCCGTTAAATGTATATTGGTTAAGCTCCTGTAGGATTTTTTTGATCCTCATGTCATAATATACTTAACGCCGCCTGATCGCGGTCAGGTAAAGGAGTCTTAAATGCCGTACAAAACCACGTTTAACTGCCTGCTGACCTCCAAAATAATACCTCACAAATTTTATTCAAACTTAAGTCTCTTTTACGAAAAAATAATGACTAATCCCAAAAACATTCAGTTATTCATGCAGAATTGCGTAAAAACCGCGATTGAAATTACAAAAAAAAATCCGGAAATTGAACCTGGCAAAAATCCTGACTGGGCTTCCATAGAACAGTTCAAAATAGAGGTTTCAGGCGATCATGGAAAAAATATAACTGTTATCTCCATGCCGTACTGTAATAAAAACGGCGACTGCCGGTTTATCGCCATCCCGTGTATTCAGGAGAAGGCAGGATATTTTACCTGCGAACTGACAACGAATCCCATAAACGGCGAAAGTATTTATATAACAGCGGAATGGACTGAAGGATTCCGCCGTTCAAATCACGGGCAGACAGACGGTGAAAAGGAAAGCTTTGCCGCCAAAGTGAAAAAAATAATTTACGGCAGCTTAAAGGATTTTGAGAGCCCGACAAGCAATAATGAAATTGAAGATTTACTGGCAGGGTTCAATGAAAAGCCAAAAAGCGCTTACCCAAATCTCCGCGCCGAAGATCCGTTAGACGACGATCCAGCCCTGAATGAAGGAACAATTTCATTGATGTACAGCGGGCTTGCGCGTTACAGGGACGGAAAATTTAGGGAAGCGCTGGATCATTTCAGCAATCTGCTGGAAACTGAAAACAGCGAAGCCGCCTTTTTCCACTTCCGTTCTGTTATCCGCAAAGCCATAGGCAATGACACGGCGGCCGATTACGATCTCTTCCGCGCGAAACTCCTTGATATTATCAACAACAACAATCAGGTTGACTCAGGAATTTATGAAGGAGAATGGGAGAGCGAGCTGGGGCTTGGACAAAGAAAACCGCTGATTGAAACCGATAAATGGCATAACATACTGAGAAAAAAGGACGGCAAGCCGCTTTTGTGCATAAGAAACCGCGAAGGCGAGGCAAGGCTGCCTGAAATTTTTTACTCCGGAGGAAAGAACGCTCTTGTGCGGCGGCGGATGGATCAATATGTATTAATAAGCGATATAAACAAGGACGCCCGTGAAACGTTAAGCAAAACGCAGGAAATTCATGTCGCGGAATTTCTGCCGGACATTAAAAAGAAAGACGACAGCATAAATAAAAGCGTAATCAGGGAATACCGCTCCCCTGTCCGCCTTCTGCCTGAAAACATCTCACTCGATTCAGCGCAGGATATATGCACGGACGGCTACCTGCTTTTCACATCCCTCGCGTCTATGTTACGCGCAAACGCGGACAAACCTGTTAAGGATGTTATTGCAAGGGACGATCTTCCCAACCTTGCGTCAATCCTTGTCAGGGAAGAAGATTACAGGCTTTTGGATAAATGCGCCGCCGAAGGCGTATCACTGAATGAAAGGGTTGGCTGGTACTTTAAGTCATGGCAGCCTACTCCGCTTTTTTACATCACTTTAAATAAAATATGGTATTTAATGAAAGATCCGGTAAAGATGCTTAACTATCTTAAAAAAAACAAGGCCGATTTTGATCTTGCGAGCATCGAAGGCGATACGCCTCTAGGGAATCAATGCACTTTAAACGGATCGCCTGAAATAATGAAAGCGCTTCTTGACTGCGGAGCCAATTCGAATGCCGACACAACATCGGGGGGGTATTCAATAAAACCTCTTCAGCTTGTATTGTTTCCAGGCGAATTTAATGAAGAGCAGCAAACATTTACGCCTTACAGGGCAGTCGACGCGGAAAAGGCCAGGCTGCTTATCGAAGGGTCCGCGGATGTTAATGCAGATAATGAAGGGCTGACTCCTCTGGCGCAGGCTATTACATACGGCCGCGGAAACGAGAGAGCGGGCATTGTAACGCTATTATACAAACGCGGCGCGGATGTTGACGCAGCCCTGAAATATATGGAAGGTTTGGCAAAGGAAGGATCCGCTGTGTACTGTTACGCCCTTTATGAATTTTACGCGGGTCTTCCTGACAGTAAAATTCCAATGCCTTGGATGGCCGCATGGAAAAACCCTGACACAGCGCAATACTATCTTGAACTAAGCGAAAAAACAAAAAATTAATGTAAAGTAATCGCATAACATGGAAATTATACAGTTTTTTAACCAGAAAATAAAAAATTATTAAAAAAAACATGGTAAATCAACCGGTTTTATATTATATTTATTAGGATACGCTAGTTTTGCACATTAAGGAGTATTGGTGATAAAGCACGATTTCCCTAAAATCCATTTTTATGATCAGGATTTTGTAGATATTTACGATAAAACATGGGCATGGATTCAGGATTGCTGGAACAGCGGAGGTGAAAAAAGCAATTCCGGCACGAATTCCGCTTCAAATATACTTCCGGTATCGCTGGAAGGAAAATTTTTCTCATATCCGCAGGCGCAGGCGGTTTATCAGAGCGACGCAATTCTATCCTCATTCTTTTTAGTATATTCAAATAAAATATACCAGGCCCATCCTTCACTGGATTTGTTTTACAGCCGGCAGGAGCCAAACGGGGCTATCCGCTGCGCTTATGATATAAATTCAGGCGCTCCCGTAACTGACAGGGAAAATCCTGAAGGTTTGGGAATTCCGCTGTTTGCATGGGCTGAATACAATATTTACCACAAGTCCGCGAACAAGAAGCGCGTAAAAGACGTGCTTCCCATTTTGTGTAAATATTCGGTCTGGATTGAATCGGTATTTAAAAAACCAAACGGTCTTTACAAAACTCCCCTTGGCGCGACCGGCATGACCAACTCTCCGCGAAGCGACGCATATTACGCTATGGATTTTAACACAATGATGGCCATAAATATGCTGTACATATCCGCGCTTGCCGACATTCTGAACGATAAAGAAACCAGTTTTCAGTACAAGAAGCAGTATTTTTCACTGAAAACCAGAATCAATTCTCTAATGTACAGCGCGGCGGACGGTTTTTATTACGATATCAACAAGAGTGAAAAGCAAATCCCCGTCAAGACCATAGCAGGCTACTGGCCGCTGTTAGCTGAAATTCCCAACGATGAAAAAGCCGAACAAATAATACAAAAACTTTCAGATCCGAAATTTTTCGGCACCGCTCATCCCTTCCCTTCCCTTTCCGTATCAGAAAAGGATTATGATGAAACAGGACGCGGCTACCGCGGTTCGGTTTACCCTCACCTTACATTTATGGTGATCAAGGGACTTGAGCGTTATCAAAGGTGGGATTTGGCCAGGGAATGCGCAATAAGGCACATGTACTTCATGCTGGATTCAATGAACCCGGACGGCAGTCATCACAGGGGTAATCTTTGGGAAGCGTATATGCCCAATAAGGAAGGGCCGGCCAAATGGCCCGGCAAGAGCGCATTCCCGCGCCCGCAGTATTTAAGTTATGACGCATTATCCACCATCTGCCTGACAATTGAAAATATTGTAGGGCTTTCAATTTCACTTCCGCGCAAAACAGTGGACTGGGTTATTCCCAATCTGGAGATAATGGGCGTTGAGAACCTGTCCCTTAAAAACAACATGATTACAATACTTTCCAATAAAAGCGGAAGGGGCTGGGAAATTCAAATGGAAAGCGAGAAACTCTATTATTTTACCATTAACATATTGGGCAAAAAGAAAAAAACATTGCCCATTCCGTCCGGAAAGTGTTCCATGCTGATAGATAAGCTGTAATGAAATGAGTACAACACTTGTCGCCATTATTGAAATCGGCTCAACAGGAATAAGGCTTAATGTGGCGGAAATTAATTCCAGCGGCGGGTGGCAGGTGGTAGATCGCGCGGTAATGCCGGCGGTTTTGGGACGCGATGTATTTACATCCGGTTCCCTTTCAAGGGAATCAATGCTGGAGTGTCTGGCTGTCCTTCAGAATTACCGTGAGCTTTTATCGGGATGGGGCATTTCAGATAACAATATCCATGTAATCGCCACAAGCGCCCTCAGGGCCGCGCGTAACAGGGATGTTTTCATAGATCGCGTGAAACTGGAAACGGGTTTTAACCTGAATATAGTTGAAGGAATCGAGGAAAACAGACTGATGTATATGGCGGTTCGTTTCGCGCTTAAACAGGATCTGCCCGTATTCTGGCGCGCCAACTCCATGATTATAGAGATCGGCGGCGGTTCAACAGAAATTATGTTACTGCGCCGCGGACAGATGGTAGCGGCACACAGCCTCAAGCTTGGAACAATTATTATTGAACAGCGTTCGCGTTACAATCTGGGAGCTAATATATTTTACGAGCGTTATCTCAGTGAAAATATAAAAAACATACTTAGTCTTTTGTCCGCAAATATGGACCTGACTCATGTGCGTACCATGGTAGCCGCCGGCACTGACATGCGGCTTGCAGCAGAGCGTGTTGGCAAAGAATTAAACAAGGACTGCCGTATCATTGAGCGCGGCGATTTTATGTCGTTTACGGAAAATGTACGCGACTTCACCGTTGATGACTGCGTTCAGGAATTCAGGATTCCTTACGCTGACGCTGAAGGTATTATTCCCGGTTTAATGCTGTTAAAATTATTTCTGGAAAATACGGGAACGGAAAATATTGTGGTTCCGCAGGTTACTCTCCGCGACGGTTATCTCGCGGATTTGGCTTCAGGAGTTGACGCGTCCCTTCAGGATGAATTCTTTACGCAGACAATCGCGTCCGCGGTAAGCCTGGGCCGCAGGTTTCACTTCGATGAATCTCACGGAATCTATGTCGCGAATCTGTGCATGACAATTTTTGACGCGCTTGTTAAGGAACACGGAATGAACCGCCGTCACCGTGTAATGCTGGAAACAGCGGCGATACTGCACGACATCGGAACATTTATCAAGACATCCAATCATCAGAAACACGGACAGTACATTGTCACAAACTCGGAAGTATTCGGCCTGCATCAGGACGAACTCGGCATAATCGGAAATGTTATCAACTATCACAGGGGAAATCCGCCTTCACAGGCCGATATAGAATATATAAAACTGCAGCGCGAAGACAGAATCCTCGTGCTTAAAATGGCATCCATTCTGAGAGTCGCCGATTCTCTGGATAGCAGCCATTCACAGCGAATAAAAAATATAACTGTTGAACGCCGCCTTGAAACAGTAGTGCTTCATACAGCCAATGCCTATGATCTTTCCACTGAGGTAACAACCATAGAAGAAAAGGGGAAAATGTTTCAGGATGTGTTTGGATATAAAGTTATACTAAACTAAACTAAACTAAAAATTTTTAAAGGAGAGAAAAATGAGCGATGCCAGCGATACTAATGTTAATTCCATGCCGTTTCTGAGCCGCGATCTCTCCTGGGTTGATTTTAACGAAAGGGTGCTGGAAGAAGGCTTAAAGGAAGAACTGCCGCTGCTGGAGCGTTTCCGTTTTTTATCAATTGTAACATCAAACTTTGATGAATTTTTCATGGTAAGAGTCGCGGCTCTGAAACGCATGAGCAAATCGGACAAGGCCGGAGCTGCAATTGACGCGTGCGGTTTAACGCCCGCACAGCAGCTAAAGGCAATCTCGGAAAAAGCGCATTCAATTATAGACAGGCAGTATAAATGTATGTGCAGAGAAATTTTTCCCGGACTCGCAAAAAACGGGCTTACAATCCTTCACCCCGATTCTTATTCTGTACCGCAGCTTGATTTTCTGGACTCATATTTTGTAAGACAGATATATCCTGTTTTAACGCCCCTGCGGTTTGAAGACGATAAACCGCTGCCATTTGTAGACAGCAGATCACTGAACGCCGTCTTTCTCCTTGAACCTGAAAACGTCTCTGCTGATTCCGGGCAGATGGAACAAAAGGTTATTATACCTTTGCCTCCGGCGCTGAACAGAATTATCTGGGTGCCATCTGATGACAGCGCGGCAGCGGAAACAGCGTCCCCTGAAAAAATCAATAAATTACAGCTGGTTTTGCTGGAGGATGTGATAATTACATGGGGCGCATATCTTTTTCCGGGTTACCGCATCAAGGAGAGCATGTTATTTAAAATCAACAGGGACGCAGACTTTTCTGTTGATGAACAGAGAGACGAAGATTTTGTTGAAGCAATGGTAGAAGTACTGGAAGGCAGGGGAAGATCCGATGTTATCAGGATGATTTATTCGCCCGGAAGCGTCAGGCTCAGAGATGATCTTGCGCGGCGTTTTTCGCTGGAAGATGATGATCTTTATCAGGTAAACGGCCCCATCAATCCTTCCGATTTCCTGGAACTCGCAAATGTCGCCGGTCTTGAAAATTTAACGGAAAAACCGTGGACAATCTATAAATCGCCGGATTTCAATGAGGAAACGCCTGTATGGGATCGCATAAGCCAGGGCGATGTAATGCTGCATTTACCGTACCAGTCATTTGATCCTGTTGTGCGTTTTTTCAGGGAAGCTGCAAATGACTCGCAGGTTATTTCAATAAAGACAGCGCTGTACAGAACAGGCGGCGCAATTCCAGGAATTTTACAGTCCGGCTCCTCGTCATTTTCTCCTGTAGTCCGCGCTCTGGAACAGGCGGCGATGAACGGCAAACATGTAACGGTAGTTGTGGAACTGAAAGCGCGTTTTGACGAAGAGCGCAACATTTCATGGGCAAACAGGCTGGAAAAAGCCGGAGTAATTGTCGTACACGGTCTTTCACGCCTGAAAGTGCATTCAAAAATTTCCATGGTAATGCGCCGCGAAAACGATATTATAAAGCGTTATGTGCACCTTTCTACCGGGAACTACAATGACAGAACAGCCAAAATCTACGAAGATCTGTGCCTTTTTACCTGCCGTGAGGATATAGCCTACGACGCCAGCCTGATATTCAACATGCTGACAGGTTACTCCGCGGTTCAGACAATGCTGAAACTGACAATCGCGCCTGTCAGATTAAAGCGGAAATTTCTGGATCTTATTGAAAGAGAAGCGAACAGGGCAAGGCAAAAATACCCCGCGAAAATTATGGCGAAAATGAATTCCCTGACAGATGTTGACATAATAAAGGCGCTTTACGCTGCCTCAGAAGCCGGAGTGAAAATATCGCTATGCGTGCGCGGTATATGCACATTAATTCCGGGTATGAGCGGAGTTTCAGATAACATCCGGGTAATCAGCGTGATCGATCACTATCTTGAACATTCGCGCATTTTTTATTTTTCCAACGGAGGCGCAGAAGAGATCTATCTTGCCAGCGCAGACTGGATGCCGCGCAATCTGGAAAAACGCGTAGAAATTTTATTCCCCGTTCAGGATGAAAAACTCAGCGCGGAACTGTATGTCATTCTGTGCAATTATTTCCGTGACAACTGCAAAGCGTCATCACTTGACAATACAGGAAAGTGGACGCATCTGGTTCCTGCAAAGGGAGAAAAAGAGTTTCGCGTTCAAAAGGAGACGCTTTCGCGCGTTTCCAGAACAAAAAAAAATGCAGGGCATGCAAAGATGGAATACACAGTGCGCAGAAGCCCGTCGACTGGCAGTGTCCAGACATAATAATATATTAACAGGGAGAATTATATGGATTTATACTATTTAGTTTTGGTTGTTCCGGCTCTTCTTCTTTCCATGTGGGCGCAATTTAAGGTAAAATCTACTTTTACGAAATATTCAAAAATATCCTGCTCGCGTCATATTACGGGACAGGGAGCCGCGGCCCTTTTAATGGACGCAAACAGAATTAAAGATGTGAAAATCGAGCCGGTAAAAGGTTCGCTTACGGATCATTACGCGCCATCGACAAAAATGCTGCGCCTTTCCGAGCCGGTATTCGGGTCATCGTCAATCGCCGCAGTCGGCGTCGCAGCGCATGAAACAGGCCATGCCATTCAGCATGCGGTGCATTATGGACCGCTTGGACTCAGAAGCGCGCTTGTGCCGGTTGCGAATATCGGCTCATCGCTTGGGCCATGGATGGCGATGGCGGGTATTTTTCTGTCCTTCCCTCTCATAATTAATATCGGGATAATTCTATTTTGCGGCGCCGTGCTGTTTTACATAATAACGCTGCCCGTGGAATTTAACGCTTCAAACAGAGCCATAGAAATTCTTCGCTCATGCAATGTGCTGACAGAAGAAGAACTTAAAGGAGTAAAAAAAGTTTTAAGCGCCGCGGCGTTAACTTATGTTGCTTCTGCTCTTACAGCAATGGCAAATTTAATCCGACTTGTTTTAATTTCCCGCAAGAGATAGTGATATAAAATTAATTCACCTGAAGGCATAACGAAGGCGCACGAAGGAAAGCAAAATCATAGTATTCATTCCTTTGTGCGCCTTTTTCACCTTTGTGGTTAATTTTCTTTCTTCCTAATTACGAATATCAGGCGGTAGTCTGCCTCCGTTCGCAACAAGAATCCTCATCAGTTCTTCGTGCAGCCAGGTATTCTTCGCTGCGGAACCATCAGCGTCAGCGCCGCTGTATTTTAAATTAGCGGCTAACTGAATGCGCGCCGCTAGGCTGCTGTTAAGACCAAGCGCTTTCATCAGATCAACAACCGAGTTACGCCAATTGAGACTCTGACCGTTAGGCATTACTACAGCGTCAAGAGCGGACGCTATATTTGCGGGTACTGTTACAGCCTGAGCAGACACAGAAGACAATTTAGCGGGATCTACAATGAAGTATGCGCCCATAACATTAAGCTCGTTCCATCCGTAATTGTAGAAACTGACGAACAACCTTCCCCTTGATTCCATGTTTTTCCAGCGTTCATAACCAGCCAGATCTTCCAATGGAATTATCAGCTTTTCACCGTCCCAGTATTTATCCAATGTCGCTCCATGTAATTCAGATTGATTCGGGAGCCAGTCCATATCAACATCAGACTGAATTTGAATCTGGAAGTTGGCGTTGATTATTTTTGCCGCAAGTTCAAGCACAAGATGGGTAGCAGCTTTGAAAACTTCAACAGGAATTCCTTCCCTGTTCGCGCCCATGTTAATCGCGGAGGCCTCATCCTGATCGATTACGCTGCCTGGAGTACCCCAGCCCTGCTGACGGATAGGCGCTCCCGCCGCGATTAGCGGAGGCATCGGCAGGCGATAAACTGCCGGATCTGCTGTTATTACCGGCGCAGCCGCAGCGCCGGTGCGCTCAAAGGTAAGTATATCAATATCCGCGCCGTCAGGATAAAGATCATTTCTGGTATTAACATTCAAACCGTCATTTACAAAGAACAGCTCTATGACATAATTGCCGGCAGGCAGATAGATCTCTTTATCCGCGTTCACCATAAGAGCGCTTGTCCAGCCGGCGGCAGGAAGCGGGTTATTTGCGGGTACGTTAAACGCAGCCAATGTCCTTTGATCTGTATCCCTAAGCAGAATTTTCTGGGCGGTGCTGGTTTTATTGGCTGCTCCAAGCCTCACTCTATATGATCCTGATTGCGTTACATTTAATTCATAACGAATCCACTCGCCTATATGGGTCTTTGTAATATGCGCGCCGTTATGTCCGCGGCCTCCATTGCCGTTGGCAGGACCGAAAACAGGCTCGCTGCGCGGACCTCCGAAGCCGCCTGATGCGAATTCCTGTTTTGTGTGATGCGTGAAATATTTGGTCTCATTGCCGATGACATAAGTTCTTCCGTCTTCCATCCAGTCAACCAAATCGACTGTCGTTACGCCCTGCGCTGCGACATTATGGACGAATATCCACGGGATGGGAATATTGCTTACCATGCTCTGGAAATTCCTAAACGCGGAATCTAAAGCGTTAAACGCCACATCAGTCGCTCGCTGCGTTTCAAGCCTCTTTTCATAAACTGGAAGAGCTGTGTCAAGAACAGCTTTCAGTTCAGCTTTTGATCCTGCGGGGTATTGGCCTTCCCATTTTCCTTCTGTCGCTGAGGACAGTTTATTTGTGACCTGCGTTATTAAATTCCCAAGAGGCCCTTTGTTCGTTGGAACTCTGAGGGCGAAGTATGATTCATACAGAGCGACAAATGTATTGTGAACATCCGCTGTTCCTGAAGCAAGGACCGTTTCCGCCGCGGCAATCGCGCCCTGGAAAAGAGACCAGCCCGGCTCCTGAATATCGCCGCGTTCAATCGCTTTTGCTCCGGGAACAGCAATCGCCAGATCTTCCCTCAACGCTGTTTTGCGCAATGTGATGCTGTCGGTTAACTTATTGGTATCAACACGGTATGTTTCAAGAATTAAATTCATGCCGTCGATGGTCATGATCGTATATTCCGGCACATCCGGCACGGCAGGAGAAGCGCCGGGATTACCGAGTCTGCCCGGAGTATACGCGACCCAATCCTGAGCTTCAGGATCGTAGAACTTATCACCGGCTGTTGAAAGAGCTATGTACTGTACGCCGTCAGGCAGGATAACAGCGCCGGGACTCGCCTGGTTTAGATTCTGATCAAAAACCGCAGTCATCTGAAGCTTGCGAATCTCATCGCCCTTTATAAATTTTGATCTTGCGTAAATGTGATCATGTCCGTTAAACGCAACATCGATGCCGAACCCGTCGATAAAGGGAGACCAGTCCGCCTGCATCTGCGCCGCGTCCCCGTATCCGGTTCCGGCATGATCGCCTGTGCCGTAAAGATCATGATGGAAGACCGCGACCTTCCATGCCGCTTCAGGATGCGAAGATACAGCCTGTCTCATAAACGCCCTGTGCTGTTCAATGTCTTTTTCGTTTGAGTTGATGGAAATGTACAGTGTATTGCCATAGCTGAAATAGTAATCCCAGCCGCCAAGCTGTTTTCCCGCTTTCATTCCATCATTGGGCCACTGATAAAGCAGGGCCAGATATCCTACATCAACCTTGTCCGGTTCTGAAGCGGAGTTTAAATCATTATCATGGTTGCCGACAATTGCCATGACAGGGTAACTGCGCAGCTGCGGCGGCATTACATAACCGTCAATTTCATTTAAGGTGTTGCTGTTTGTCTGATCGCCCGCACTGATTATAAATGCCGCGTCAGGCGCGCTTCTGACCGCTGTTCTGACTGTACTCTCCCACAGGGCAGTTGAAGAGCCAACTTGCGGGTCGCCAAATACGATTACTTTGTATATATTATCCGGGTTTTGCGTATTAAAAGTGAAAACATTGCTGCTCCATTCTGCGCCATTGCCTACGCGGTAAGCATAAGCCGTGTCTGGTTCAAGCCCGGTAACAGTGACTTTATTGACATCATAAAGATTGGTGCCGGCGCTGATTACTGCATTGAACGACTTTGGATTTACCGGCATTTGACCGTCAACCAGTTCCGATACTTTCGCAAGCTGGAGCACTGCAGTTCTGCTGTAACCTTTCGGCGTAAACCATGAGAAACCTATTTGTGAAGGATTAGCTCCAGGAGCAAGATTGATATGCGTGAAGATGGTCTCTTCCAGCCACTTTCCGCCTTCACAGTTACATGGAATAAATCCTGAAAGTTTTATTTCCTTAAATATATTGAATTCAGTAACCAGGTTAACTCCATTTACATTGTTCCTGGATGAACCTCCCCTGTTTCCTGTTTCAGTACTCATATCATTTTTATTATCAGTGATGAAAATGATATAAATGGCGGACGCGGTTTTTCCCGCGGCTTCATTGTAAAGCAGCGCTTTTGGAATTTTAACACTTGCCGCGACGCTGCCTGTCATTAAGGCCGGGTCTGTCCAAACGACTTTACCCGCGTCAAAATTCGCAGGGGTTGCGAAAGTATAATCGCCTATTTCCGCGGCGGTTCCGCTAAGGTCTGTCCATACCGCTATACGCCTCTGAGAGTTATGCGCAACAATAAATGGAATATCCAATGTCCCGCCGCCGCCTGAAAGAATCGCTTCAATACCGTCAGGCGCTATATTCACTCCCAGCCTGAGTACATGATTACCAGAGCCAATGCGCGCCGCGTTAGCATCATCAGGATTAATTGACCATTTCCCAATGGTGATTTCTTCATCGCCTGGGCAGGGAACAGTATAAATCGCCGATAACGCGATTTTTTCAAATATATTGAATTCCGTAACAAGATTGACGCCATTTACATTGTTTCTGGATGAGCCGCCCCTGTTTCCGGTTTCTGTGCTCATGTCATTTTTATTATCAGTAATAAAAATCAGATAAATCTCTGACGCGGCTTTTCCTGCGGCCTCATTGTAAAGCAGCGCTTTTGGAATTTTTACGCTTGCCGAAACGCTGCCTGTCATTAAGGCCGGGTCTGTCCAAACGACTTTACCCGCGTCAAAATTCGCTGGAGTTGCGAAAGTATAATCACCGATTTCCGCAGCGGTTCCGCTAAGGTCAGTCCATACCGCGATACGCCTTTGAGAATTATGCGCGACAATGAACGGGATATCCAGTTTCGCGCCGCCGCCTGCAAGAATCGCTGCGGCGTTTTCCGGAGTGATACTGACATTGAGCTTTAGCACATGATTGCCTGAACCCAATCGCGTAACGCCGGCACCGGCCGGGTCAATATCCCACTGCGCGATAGAAACGGATTTTTCAATATCGCCGCCTTCCCCTGGACCGTGCGCCCACGCAGCGGAAAATACCAAACCCATCATAAACAAAAGGCACATAATGCGCCTTGCCGCGGCTGATGTTAAGCTTGTGATTTTTCTCATAAAATAATTCTCCTATAATTAAAATAATTTACCATGATTTCAATGTGTATTTCCATAGATATAAAATGCGGGACAACTTACCGGGTTGTCGAACTTGTGTCCTGTTATATTCAAATGACGGAATGAAATGTTAAGTTAAATCCTTATATAATAAGGATTTAACGCATATTGTAATAATGGAAACCGAATATAACAGGACACAAGTCTACTCAATATTTTCAGAAAGGCAGGCGGCCGCTTCTTTCCATACAACCTGATCTTCTTCACTGAGGGCGGCAAATTCTTTCTGCCTGCCATAAGCGGAAAGTTCAATAAACTGATCAAGCCTGATTTTTAACTCGCGGAATTTTGCCTCCTGAAAATTTATTATCCAGTCAGGCACGTTTCTTTTTTTACCTGTCAGGTGAAACAGGAGGCCGTTGTAATGAGGAGCGCATAACCCGCAGGAAGCTGTAAAGAATGAGCGCAGTTCATTCTCTTCCTGTGAATCTCCGTCTGAACGGCTTAAAAAATCAAGGTACTCCTGTTCTATCTTTTCACGTTCAGCGCAAACAGGACAGCGTCCCCTGGGACTCCACGTTTTTTTCTTTTTAAATGATTCAATGCGGTCTTCCAGAATATCGCGGCTTAGAATCGCTACTGCAAGACCGTCACGGAAAGATACCAGATGCCTTGCGTGGAAAGAACAGAAACCGCCTGCCGCACGGTGCATGGCGCGAAAACCCCGGTCGGAAACATGTTCAAACAAGGTGTTGTCAATGTACCGGTAAGCGCGGTCGCTTACAATACGGCAAAGCGGGCATCCTGGTTTTTCAGATGCTTTTTGTAACTCAAAAAAATTGATATGTTTTTCAATAGCCATTTAATTTTTTCTCTTTATAAGTTTTTGTATCAGGTTTTTTATACTCTGTATAATAAACCTCAACACCATTCACCCCGGGGGCCATCCAAGAGAGCGGCCGCCAAGGAAATGAATGTGCAGATGATCTACAGTCTGCCCGCCGTCAGATTTTGCGTTAATCACAAAACGGCCTCCCTTTTCCTCACATCCCTGCTGTTTCGCAAGCTCCTTCGCTTTGCAGAGCAGTTTACCAATAAGAAGCGCGTCCTTGTCTTCCATCACAAGCAGGTTCTCTATGTGCTTCTTTGGAATAACAAGAAAATGCACAGGCGCCATGGGATTAATGTCAGAAAAAGCCAGCATATCATCATCTTCATAGATTTTTTTACTGGGAATTTCTCCGGCTATTATTTTACAAAAAATACAACTCATAATTTAAGTATAGCATTCTGTACAGCCTCAAGAAAACCCCTGCTTGTTTGCGTCGCGCCAGAAACCGCGTCTACATCTGTAGAGTTATTCTCCACTACGATCTCGATTAACTCTTCCATGGCAGCGCTTCCAATAAAATGATCTTCCGCGGAATCGACAATGATAATTTCATTGATATTACCGTCGTTCATGCGGACCTGCACACTTACAGGACCGCGGTAACCCTGACCCGTTCCCTCATAAACATCGTCTGATGTTATCCCGCTGTCATCATTGCCGCGATGAGCGGACATAATTACACAGCCGGATACAAAAATCATCATAGACAGCGCAAAAAATAAAATGTATTTCATAAAGCCTCCAACCATATATACGGGTTGTATGTGAGAGATGCTTTACTGAAATTGAAAATTCGCAGGAAAAAATCAGGTTTTCTTTACAGCCCTAAAAACTGAAAATCCCAAAAAGACAACACCGGCGATTATTACAGTCATCGCTCCGATAGGCAAGTCAAAGAACCAGCCTGTAACAAGACCTGATACTGAAAACAGAGCGGAGAATAAACAGCTTGATAACATCATACTGCCAAGACTGCGGGAAAAAACGCCGGCGCAGCCTGCGGGAAGGGTAAGCATGGCGATTACCATTACAATGCCAATAAATGTCTGAAGCAAAACAATAGCGACTGCCGTAATACCAAGCAGAATAAAAAAGATTCCCTGTACGGGAACGCCACGGGTACGCGCGAATTCTTCATCAAAAGAAGAGGCTTCAATTTGCGCGTAAAAACGCAGCGCAAGCGCGGCAGTAAGGAAAACAAGAATTGCCATTAAAATTAAATCCACGTTTGAGATAAGCAGAATATTTCCGAACAGCCATGTTGTGGGATCGGCATAACCGGGAGTCTTTGCCATAAAAATGAGTCCCAGACTCATGCCAATTACCCATATCGCGTTAATTACCGTATCTTCGCGCTGTTTCGCTTTTAAGGATACAAGCGCGATAACCAGAGCGGAAAGAAGCGCGAAAACAAGAGCGCCTGCAATCGGCGGAACGGGAAAGAAACGCGAAGAGATGAACAGCGCAAGCCCTATACCGCCAAGCACAGCGTGTGAAACCGCTCCTGCCAGGCTGCCGATACGGCGCACTGTTACAACAGAGCCAAGTATTCCAAAAAGCGCGGATGACAAAAGACCTGCCAATAGTGCGTTACGCAAAAACGGAAAATTAACATTGATAAGAGCGTCAAAAAATTCCTGCATGTTACTCATCCTTATAAATTATAAACAGCAATCATCGCCTGATACATTTTCCCCGTGAAGCACTCGCACCTCCTGGCCCGCGAGATTATGGTGTTCCCGCGTCTGAAGCGCTGTATCAATTTCCGTTTTATGCTGTACAACAGAGCGGCTGCCGTCTCCCAGGCACAATACCCTGTCTGTAAGAACTGTCACAAATTCAGTGTCGTGCGTAACAATCAATATTGTTGTTTTTCCTTTATATGAACCCAGCGTTTCATAGAGCCTCTTTTCGCTATCAGCGTCCATGTTGGCAGCAGGTTCGTCTAAAACAAGTAGATCCGGTTTTGCAGCTAACGCACGCGCGACAAGGGCGCGGCGTTTCTGTCCTCCTGACAGGGAACGGTAGGACTTTAAGGCAATATCCGCGATACCGGCCTCTTCCATCACCCGCGCGGCAGTGGCTCTATCACCGGAATACCCTTTTAGCGGCTGTAAAAAGCCCATTCTTACAATGTCGCGCACCATTATTGGAAACAAATTGTCAGAAGGCATTTGCTGGGATACATAGGCCATATTGCAGTCATGTTTGTTTCGCGTAACGCCATTCGCGTAACGGCGGCCGAAAATCTCAATTGTCCCCGCACGGGGAATTTCCAGGCCTAATAACAGTTTCAGTACCGTAGTCTTGCCGGAGCCGTTCGGACCTACCATTGCCGCGAACTCGCCGCGGTGAATGTGAAACGACGCGTTTTCAAGAACCTGCGCGTCACTGTAGGAAAAGGATACTGAATCGAATCTGACGGCAATATTGCCGTCATTTGGAACGCCGCTCATGGCATGGCCTTCATGAGAGCCTGCCCCATTCTTCCGATATTTTCTAGCCAGTCAGGCGCGAGAGGATCAAGGCTGATAAGCTGCACGCCGGCGGAAGCTGCTAAAGTCCTTGCGGCGTTAACTGGAAACTGCGCCTGTACAAAAACCGCTACTGCCTGTTCCTCAATAATTTTTTTCATTAAATTGTTAAGCTGCCGCGGGCCCGGTTCCTTGCCTCCCGTTTCTACAGCCTCCTGATGAATATCAAACTCATCAAGAAAATACCCAAAACTGGGATGATAAACAAAAACACTCTTTCCCTTTAAAGGCGCAAGAGCGGCTGATAAAAAATCAAATTCATTGTCTATTAATTTAATAACATCTTCATAGCGGCTGTTATACAGTTCTTCATTGTCACCGTCCATAACTGTCAGCGTATCTTTAATATGCGAAGCCAATATTTTCGCTGGCTCCCTGCCAAGCCATGTGTGCCTGTCTAAGTAGGGAGTGGTGAGTGGAGAGCGGGGAGCAGAAGTATCACCATTAATATTATACTCATGTAGATGGTCATGATCATGTTCCTCCAGCGTTCTGAAACGAACTCCCTGCGTTCCGTCAACAATGAGCAGGTCTGGAAAAAGTTTTTTTACCTTTGGTAGAAGACTGATTTCAAATTCCGCGCCTGATAGTATCCATGCGTTAGCTGATGAAAGATTCTGTATCTGCCCTGGGGTTGGCTCAAAATTATGCGGATTTGCTCCGGGTCCTGCAAGCGTTGTAACCCTGACATTATCCCCGGCAATCCGGGATACAAACCACTGCTGCGGAGGAATGCTTACAGCGATTGAGATAGCGTTATCTGCTACAATCCTGCGCGCACATGATGTTAATTGCAAAATAAAAAATATAAGAGAAAAAATTAATAAGGGAATGGGGTAATTGTTTTTTATTTGAGCATTATGGAAACAAAGTGAAATTTCTTTCTTTGTTTTCCAGTCCACGATCCCCAGTCCCCAGTCCCTGTTTTCTCTCCGTGACAAGTTATTAGGAATCATGCTAACGCATCTTTTTGCGTTTGTTACCAAAAAAAGCTCTCGCGCAGAAACCTATGAATTTAATGAAAAACGGTTCCATGCGTCTTTTGACAGTGACAAGTTCTTTCATGATTGGAATTTTTTGCGGGCAGTGGCTTTCGCATTTGCCGCATTTTATACAAAGACCGGGTCCGCTTCCCTTTTGGGATGTAAAACCTGTGCTGGTAACGAACTGTTTCATTCCTTCCACATAACCCATGGAATATACAGAGTTATATGCGGCAAAACACCCAGGAATATTAACGCCTGCAGGACACGGCATACAGTAATTGCAGCCCGTGCAGCGAATCTTGCAAGCCCGGTTTACAGCTTCAATCACTTTCGCGTACACAGCTTTTTCAGTGTCACCTGACATTCCGGCAGAAGCGGAATCCGCTAATGATAAATTTTCTTCAAGCTGCTCCATGGCGCTCATGCCGGAAAGGAGTAATGTCACTTCCTCCTGATTCCAGATCCAGTTTAAGGCCCAGCCCGCGGGAGAAAGTCCTGCGTTCGCTTTATGAAAAATTTTTACAACATCCTTTGGAAGGCCTGTCGCGAGCTTTCCGCCAAGCAATGGTTCCATAATCATCACGGGCATTCTGGCGGCGGCTGCGCGAAGGCCCCTCACGCCCGCCTGATAATTCTCATCCGAATAATTATACTGAATTAGGCAGCATTCCCAGTTGTAATCATCAAGTATCTTGAAAAAATCGTTTCCGCTTCCGTGAAAAGAAAAACCAATCTGTTTTATCTGACCTGATTTTTTTTTCTGTATAATCCATTCGGCAAGACCCCAGCTTTTTAACTTTTGCCATTGTTCCGGATCCGTAAGCATGTGCAGCAGGTAATAATCAATATAATCTGTTTTAAGCTGCTTAAGCGACTGGTTAAAGTATTTATCAAAATCCACAGGTTTGTCGCCTGATTTTTTAATCATCACAAGGGGAAGTTTACTCGCGATGTAAACCTTATCGCGCACATGGTTTTTTTCAAGGATTGCGCCAAGAACCTCTTCGCTGCCGGGATATACCCAGGCGGTGTCAAAGTAGTTAACGCCCCTTTCAATGGAACGCATTATCATTTCTTCGGTTTTTGGAAGATCAATTCTGCCAAAAATCCCGGGAAAGCGCATGCATCCAAAACCGAGGACAGACAGTTTATTACCGGATACTTTATCAATACGGTATTGCAACTTTAATCCTCGGTATCTTCATTGTTTGAATAATCCTCGATGGTATTTTCAGCTTCCACAAGAGCTTCTTCAGCTTCCTGTTTGCGCCTGTCAAGGATTTCGTGCATGTACTCATCCAGGTCCTGACTGTCCTCATCAAAAAGTTTTATGTTTCGATACCTCTTCATGCCCGTCCCTGCGGGAATTGGGTGACCGATTATAATATTTTCCTTTAAGCCGCGCAGATTATCCGTGGAACCGGCGATTGCGGCGTTTGTAAGAACCTTTGTCGTTTCCTGAAAGCTTGCCGCAGAAAGGAATGAATCAATGTTAAGAGATGCCTTTGTAATTCCCTGGAACATCGGCTGCGCGATAGCCGGCTGTCCGCCTTCGGCGATAACGCGCGCGTTTTCTTCATGGAAACGGTATTTATCCACGGAAGAGCCGAAAATAAACTTGGTGTCGCCCACTTTCCGTATTTCCACCTTGCGCATCATCTGGCGGATAATTACGCCGATGTGTTTATCATTTATCGTAACGCCCTGAAGACGGTAAACATTCTGAATCTCATCCATCAGATAACGCTGCAGCTTGCCTTCTCCCTGAATTTTAAGAACATCATGGGGATTGATGGCTCCCATACACAGCAATTCTCCGGCTTCGACAGTATCGCCGTCGCGTTTTAAAAGCCTCTTGTTGATGGGAATGTAGTGTGAAACTTCCCTGCCAAACGCGTCCTTTACGATAATTTTACGCTTGCCTTTAACATTGCCGTGGAAATGCACAGTCCCGGAAACCTCCGCCAGAACGGCCGGATTCTTGGGTTTGCGCGCTTCAAAAAGTTCGCTTACGCGCGGAAGGCCCGATGTTATATCCATTGTCTTTGCCGATTCTTTGAGTTCCTTGGCTATTGTGCGTCCGGCGTTTATCTTTTCGCCTTCATCAACCTGAATGTATGCACCGCCGGGGATGAAGTACGACGCGACTTCATTATCATTGTCATCAACAATAAAAATACGCGGCTGCTTGCTTTCATGCTGAAATTCCATTATGCGTTTTTCCGTATTGCCGGTGTCCTGATCAATTTCCTCTTTAAGTGTGGTGCCAAGAATTATATCCTCGTATTTTACAATTCCGCTTGCTTCGGCAATAATCGGGTCGGACAATGAATCGAATGTCGCGATTCTTTTTTCAGCGTCAATAACCGTTCCTTTCTGAACTTCAAATTTTGAACCGTTTCTGATTTTAATTTTCTGTTCCTGTCCGATAAGATAGAGGAATTCGCCTTCCGTATTATTTAAAATCATCGCGTACGCAATTTCAGGAGAAATGATGTCCTGTCCCGTGCGGCTGATAATCGCGTCTCCGCGGTTGATTCTTTTGCCGTCTGTAACAAGCAGATTATCTCCCGGTTCAAGCTTATATTCTTTTATTACCTTATTGACTACGGCATGACCGTGGCGTGTAAACAGAAGCCCGTCGTCAAGCTGAACATGCGTTCCTACAACATCCCTTATGTATACCGGATACTTCAGAGAGATATGGTTATCCTCGCTGAGTTTCGTGGCGACACCGCCGATATGGAATGTACGCATTGTAAGCTGAGTGCCGGGCTGTCCGATGGATTGAGCCGCGATAGTTCCGACAGCTTCTCCGATGTCAACCGTGCGGTTAGTAGCCAGATTGCGTCCGTAACATTTACGGCAGACGCCGTATTTTGATTCGCATGTAAGCACTGTCCTGATACGAACTGTTTCAACATCAGCCGCTTCAATGGCGATTGCGAGCTCTTCTGTAATTTCCTCGTTTACGTCAATTATTAATTTATCTGTTATCGGATGCTTTACGCGCTCAAGAGTAAACCTGCCTATGATACGATCTTTTAACGCTTCCACCACTTCTTCGCCCTGTTTAACAGCGGAATAGGAAATACCGTTAATGGTTCCGCAGTCATCCTCATTTACAACCATGTCCTGCGCAATATCTACAAGACGGCGGGTAAGGTAACCGGCTTCAGCAGTTTTAAGGGCGGTATCCGCGAGTCCCTTGCGCGCGCCGTTAGTTGAAATAAAGAATTCTATTACGGAAAGACCTTCCTTAAAGTTGGATCTGATGGGAAGTTCAATAATTTCCTGCGATGGTTTTGCCATAAGACCGCGCATGCCGGCAAGCTGGCGTATCTGGTTGCGGCTTCCGCGCGCGCCTGAGTTTGCCATCATATAAATTGAGTTAAATCCGTCCTTGTCAGCTTCCAGGGTTTTCATCGTAATATTGGTAAGGTCCTCGTTTGTTTTTGTCCAGACTTCAACAACCCTGTTATAGCGCTCTTCGTTTGTGATAAGCCCCTGCCGCCACTGTTTCTGAATGGAATCAACATCCCTGTTGGCCTTGTCGATCATTTCGGTTTTTTCTTTCGGTATTACAATGTCTTCAACGCCGATTGTGGCTCCGAACACTGTCGCATAACGGTAGCCTGTGGATTTAATGGCATCTAACATCCGCACGGTAGTCCAGGAGCCTTTGTCCTTGAAAACAAATTCTATAAGGGCTGCGAGTCCCTTGTCCTTTAATTCATAATTAATATACGGAATAATGCGCGGCATTTCTTCGTTAAACACAAGCCTTCCGGCGGAAGTAACAATCGCGCCGCCCGGCCCCGGATCAAAGCTGCTGCCAACCTTGTCCCAAATCGGGGTTTTTGGAGCCTTGACACGGATTGCCGCTCCCCATTCCAATGCCTTGCTTTCAACCGCCATTAATACTTCTTCGACAGATGAATAATATGGAATCCTGTCCCTTGTTTCAGGTTTCGCGGAACCGGGACGTTTGGCGTTTGGTTTTATTCGTGTCAGGAAGTTAATGCCAAGCACCATATCCTGAGACGGGAACACAATGGTCTTTCCGTTTGCGGGATTTAAAAGATTGCGGGCTGAAAGCATCAATGTCCAGCATTCCATCTGCGCAGCCTGCGTCAGCGGAACATGCACCGCCATCTGGTCGCCGTCAAAGTCAGCGTTAAACGCATGGCAGACAAGCGGATGAAGCTTAATCGCCTTTCCTTCTACCAGTACAGGTTCAAACGCCTGAATGCCAAGCCTGTGTAAAGTAGGCGCGCGGTTTAGCAGCACAGGATGTTCTTTTACAACTTCATCCAGTATCGCGAAAACTTCAGGCGTCTCCTGTTCAACCAGCATCTTGGCTTTTTTAATGTTAAACACAACATCCTTATCTACAAGTTTTTTCATGATGAAGGGTTTGAACAGCTCAAGCGCCATTTTTGTGGGAATCCCGCACTGCCACATTTTAAGATCCGGCCCGACTGTAATAACGGAGCGGCCTGAATAGTCAACGCGTTTTCCAAGAAGATTCTGCCTGAAACGTCCCTGTTTCCCCTTTAGCATATCGCTGATTGACTTAAGCGCCCGGTTTGAAGATCCTTTAACAACTTTCTTTTTCTTGGAATTGTCGAATAACGCGTCAACTGCTTCCTGCAGCATCCGCTTTTCATTGCGGATAATAATGTCAGGCGCGTTCAGGGTCTGTAACCTCTTAAGGCGGTTGTTTCTGTTAATTACCCTGCGGTAAAGATCGTTAAGATCACTTGTTGCGAACCGTCCGCCGTCAAGCTGCACCATGGGGCGAAGTTCGGGAGGGATTACAGGTATTACATTTAAAATCATCCAATGCGGCTTGTTGTTTGAATTGCGGAAATTTTCTACGATTTCGATCCGTTTCAGCAGTTTTTTGTCACTCTTGTTGCCCTTTTCGATCATTCTGGCGCGAAGATCCGCTGCCATCTGATCAAGGTCAAGATTTTCAAGTAAGGTGCTGATTGCCTCAGCTCCCATACCGGCGTTAAACGCCCCGCCGAAACGTTCAAGAGCGGCGTAGTACTCTTCCTCTGTCAGAAGCTGCCCTTTTTTAAGATTGGTATCGCCTGAATCAATTACAATGTATTTTTCATAATATAGAACAGAGCGCAATGCGTTAGTTGTAAGATCCAGGAGAAGTCCCATGCGGCTTGGAACTGAACGGTAATACCAAATATGCGAAACAGGAGCGGCAAGTTCAATATGGCCCATTCTTTCGCGGCGCACTTTAAAGTGAGTAACTTCAACGCCGCAGCGGTCGCAGATTACGCCCTTGTAACGGATTGATTTGAATTTTCCGCAGTAACATTCCCATTCCTTTGTAGTGCCGAAGATTCGTTCGCAGAAAAGACCTTCCTTTTCGGGCCTCAGCGTTCTGTAGTTGATTGTCTCCGGTTTCTTTACTTCGCCATAAGACCACGACCGGATCATGTCCGGCGAGGCCAGCCTAATCATAATCGAATCAAAATCCTGAATGTCCCGCATTTTAACCCCTATTTAGTACGGCCGCATAACCGTACAGTTATATCGAATAAGAAACGAAGTTTTATAACTTGTCCCATATTAAAAATTACTTCCGGACTTGGTAATCAATTCCTCATCTTTTTCCGTAAGCGGTATTTGTTTTCCCTTGATATCGAAGATTGACAGATCCAATGCAAGCCCGCGCAGTTCCTGAACCAAAACGTTAAAAGATTCAGGGATTCCGGCGGTTGTAGAAGGCTCTCCCTTTACAATCGCCTCATAAATTTTGGAACGTCCCGTCATATCATCTGATTTAATCGTTAAAAGTTCCTGCAAAGTATTCGCGGCCCCGTAAGCTTCAAGCGCCCATACCTCCATTTCACCTAACCGCTGTCCGCCGAACTGCGCCTTGCCTCCCAGAGGCTGCTGTGTCACAAGCGAATACGGACCTGTGGAACGCGCGTGCATCTTGTCATCGACAAGATGATGCAGTTTAAGGAAGTAGATTATGCCGCAGAAAATCTGATTCACAAACGGCTCGCCGTTTCTGCCGTCCCGCAGAACCGCCTTGCTTGTAATGGGCAACCCCGCCTCTTTCAGTTTTTCCTCTATCTGTTCAGCGGAAGGGGACTGGAAAACAGGCGCTGAATACCATTCATCCAGAGTGGAACCCGCCCAGCCAAGTTCGGTTTCCAGAAGCTGTCCGATATTCATGCGCGAAGGAACGCCCAGAGGCGTAAGGCAGATATCAAGAGGTGTGCCGTCTTCCATGAAAGGCATATCTTCCTCGGGAAGAATGCGCGCGACAACGCCCTTGTTGCCGTGACGCCCAGCCATCTTGTCGCCTTCGCGAAGCTTGCGCTTTGTGGCGATTAACACCTTAACAACTTCATCAACGCCGGGACTTAAAGAATCATGCTCTGTTCTTTTGAGCCGCTGAATATCAATGATTGTTCCCTCTATGCCGTGCGGCACTTTAAGGGATGTATCCCGCACTTCTTTTGCTTTTTCGCCGAAGATTGAATTTAAAAGTTTAAATTCAGGCGTTGTCTCTGTTTCGCTTTTTGGCGTAACCTTGCCGACCAAAATATCCTGCGCGCGCACTTTCGCACCTACGCGGATAATGCCTTCGCTGTCAAGATTATCAAGGCTTTTTTCCGAAGTATTCGGAATGTCGCGCGTTATTTTTTCAGGCCCCAGTTTGGTTTCCCTGACCTCTACAATAAATTCTTTTATATGTATGGATGTAAACATATCGTCCTTTACCACCTTCTGGGAGATAAGGATCGAATCTTCATAGTTATAACCGTTCCACGGCATAAAACCCACAAGGATATTGCGGCCAAGCGCAAGCTCGCCGTTTTGGGTAGCGGGTCCGTCGGCAATAACCTGTCCTGCGGTGATTTTTTCGCCAGGTTTAACAATGGGACGCTGGTTGTAACATGTATCCTGATTGGTTCTCTGGAACTTTACAAGCTGATAAACATCGTTTCCGTTATCGTCCAGTTCTACCTGCGCCATTGGTTTTGGAGTACCGGCTCTTTCCGGTTTTACGACAATCTCTTTAGACGTTACGCGAATAATGTTTCCGCCGCGCCGCGCCTTTACAAGAACGCCCGAATCGTATGCGCATTTTCCTTCCATTCCCGTTCCGACGCGCGGCGCTTCGGGGAATACAAGCGGTACAGCCTGACGCTGCATGTTGGAACCCATTAACGCGCGGTTGGCGTCATCATGTTCCAGAAACGGAATAAGGGAAGCGGAAACTGAAATGATCTGTTTGGGAGAGACATCCATATACTGAATATCCTCAGGGGCGCGGGTTGTATAATCGCCCTGACGGCGGCAGGAAATTTGATCGTCTGCAAACGAGCCGTTATTGTTAACTTTCGCGGAAGCCTGCGCAATAAAGTAGCGATCCTCATCCATGGCGGAAAGGTACTCAATGTCTCCTGTAGCGATGCCGTTACTGACTTTGCGGTACGGAGTTTCCAGAAAACCGTATTCATTAACGCGCGTGTAATTCGCGAGCGAGACAATCAGCCCGATATTCGGTCCTTCCGGCGTTTCTATCGGACACATTCTGCCGTAGTGGGTGTAATGCACATCACGCACTTCAAAACCCGCGCGGTCGCGGGAAAGACCGCCCGGACCAAGGGCGTTTAGGCGTCTTTTGTGGGTTAATTCAGCTAACGGATTTACCTGATCCATAAACTGCGAAAGCTGGCTTGAGCCGAAAAATTCCTTGATGGCCGCGACAATCGGTTTTATCGAAATCAGTTCCTGCGGTTTTATCGTGTCAGTTTCCTTAAGGCTCATCCTTTCCTTGGCGATTCTTTCCATGCGGCTGAAAGCGGTTTTCATCTGATTGGTCATCAGTTCGCCTACAGAGCGGACGCGCCTGTTTCCAAGATGATCGATATCGTCAAAAGCTTCATCGCCTACATATACCTTGATAAGGTATTTCATGGTGGCGATAACATCAGTTTTGGTAAGGGTAAATTCTTCCAGGGGAGGTTTAATATCAAATTTTTTATTTAATTTGTAACGGCCCACTTTGCCAAGATCATAGCGGCGGCTGGAAAAGAACATACCCAAAAGATCTTTTTCCGCCTGTTCCACTGTAATGGATTCACCCGGCATCAAAACAGAATAGACCGCCATCAGGGCTTCATCTTTAGCAGGCTCCGAGCCAGATCCATCCTTAACAAATTTTATTTCTTCGCGTTCAAAACAATTAAGAAGCATGGGTGAATTCAGCGAACCTTCCGCTTCAAAATTAATAAAATTAATTTCTTTAACATTGTTTGCCAAAAGTTTATCCACATCATGCGGATGTAGTTTTTCTCCGGCTTTGTACAGCACCCGCGCATCATCGGAATTCTCATCTTTGACAGAAACTGCCTGAGCAAGCACCTTGCCTGAAATTTTTTCCTTTGTTTCGCGGTCATCCTTAATCTTTAGGGTCTCGGTAGTATAAAAGGCGCTTATGATTTCCTCTCTGCTGGAAAAGCCCAATGTACGGAGGAAAACTGTTCCAAGAATGCGTTTTTTTCTGTCAATTTTCGCGTAAATCAGTTCCTTCTTCTGATCAATTTCAAATTCAAGCCAACTGCCCCTGTAGGGAATAATCCGTGATGAGAAAACGCCTTTTTCATGGCTGAATATAACACCCGGTGAACGGTGTATCTGGGAAACAACAACCCTCTCCGCTCCGTTAATGATGAATGTGCCGCGCTCGGTCATGACAGGTATATCGCCCATATAAATATCTTTCTGACGAATTTCACCGGTTTGCTGGAAAACAAGATTGACGCGCGCTTTCAGCGGAACTGCGAAAGTAATACCTTTTTGCTTGCATTCCAGTTCCGTTACTTTGACATTATCTTCATCAAAGGTGTAGTATTCGTATTCAAGAACCATGTCGCCGTTTTGGCTTTCTATCGGAAATGTCGATTTAAACACATCCTGAAGTCCCTGAGAACTGAGTTTTTCGCCTTTTCTGACTTTATCTCTCTGTAAAAAACGCTCATAGGAACAAAGTTGAATATCGATGAGATCCGGCAGGTCCATAACATCCTGAATGTCTTTGCCAATATACTTACGCTTGTCAGCTACTCTTAATTTTGTCATCGCTCTCCCCTTCCAGTCTAAAATATAACATTTTTAAAATAATTATAACAGCCCTGTTTACAAACTGCCAAAGACAGCTAAGGCGTTTACCTTAACTGTCTTTGTTCAATGAACTCGAGAAAAGTTTTCTGTGTTCTATGCCTGCCCGGAATCCAGCGCCTGAACGCCGGACTCAGGGTTGATTTTTTACTGAACCTCAACAGTACCGCCTGCTGCGGTGACTGCATCTTTGATCTTGGCAGCTTCCTCTTTGGAAACACCTTCCTTAAGCGGTTTCGGCGCTCCTTCAACGAGATCTTTAGCCTCCTTAAGCCCAAGACCGGTAACAGCCCGGACTTCTTTAATAACCGCAATTTTCTTTGTATCATCATAAGCTTTGAGAATAACATTGAATTCTGTTTTCTCTTCCACAGCAGGCGCTGCGGCCGCTCCTGCGCCGGCGGCAGCTATCGCGACTGGCGCGGCGGCTGAAACGCCGAATTTCTCTTCCATCATTTTTACAAGTTCTGATACTTCCAGAACCGTCATGGACGCAATCGCTTCCAATATTTCTTCTTTTGTGGCTGCCATATTATCTTCTCCTAATTGTGTGTTACGCGCTTCATACGAAACGCATTCTGATCATAGGTCGCCGACCTATAATCAATTGTTTATATAAACCGGCAGGAACGGCAGCGTCCGAAGCCTGACGATTTGTCTTTGGAGAGAACCCGTTCAGTTCCATCCAATATGGAAATAAATCGTAAACTGAAGCTAACGATTTACTGTTCCGCTTTTTTATCCCCAATAGCCTTGATAGTTCTTACCAGTCTCGCCGGAACATCGTTTAACGCGGCGGCAAGATTGCGGGCTGGACCGTTCATTACAGACATAAGCATGGAAATAAGTTCCAGTCTGCCCGGCAGTTTAGAGAAGGCTTCTGTTTTGGCGTCATCGTATACAGTACCGCCGATTAATGCGCCTTTTACTTTAAGCTTGGGAACCTCTTTTGTAAACTCAAAAAATATCTTAGCGACTTCGTTTGGGTCTTTGGGAGTAATCGCTACCGCGGTAGGTCCGACCAGATAGCTTGATACATCCGGTGTTGACAACTGTTCAAAGGCAATCCTGGCAAAGTTGTTTTTTATAACCTTGTATTTCACATCCTTGGCGCGCAGCAGTTTCCTTAAATTGGTGATCTGTTCAACTGTAAGCCCGCGGTAATCGGTAAAAATATAATCCTGGGCTTTTCCCAATGTATCTTTTAATTCGCCAATGGCTTTGGTTTTATTTTCCTGAATTTTTTTTGCTATTATAGCCATCTGTTACTCCTTATTCCTGATCCCTTAAGGCAACCCATACCCCGGGCCCCATGGTAGACGCCACCGAAACAGACTGTATGAACTCGCCTTTTACATCTACCGGGCGTTTGCGTCTGACTTCTGTTATTACCACTCTGACGTTTTCGGCGACTTTTTCAGGTTCCATTGATACCTTGCCGACAGCGAGGTGCATTACTCCGGTTTTATCAGCCCTGAATTCTACGCGGCCTTTTTTAAGTTCTGCAAGCGTACCCTTAAGATCAAAGGTTACGGTTCCTGTTTTAGGATTGGGCATTAAACCTTTGCGTCCCAAAATCATACCCAGTTTTCCGACATCTTTCATCATGTCTGGAGTAGCGACAGCTACGTCAAAATCTGTCCAGCCGCCTTTAATCTTTTCAATTAATTCCTCCGCTCCGATAAATGTCGCTCCCGCTTCCTGGGCTTCCTTTTCTTTTTCAGGCTTACAGAAGACAAGCACTTTTTTCTCGCCCCGGAACTGGTGGGGCAATACTACTGTGTCGCGGATAGACTGGCTTTTTTTCAGGTTAAGTTTAACTGATAATTCAACTGTTTCGTCAAACTTCGCGTAAGCCATGGTTTTTACAAGGGTTAACGCTTCGTTAAGTTCATAAGTATTGCCGGGTTTATATTTTTTGGCGCTTTCTGTGTATTTCTTTCCGCGTTTCATTTTTCCACCTCTACACCCATAGACCGGGCAGTACCGGCAATAATTTTAACAGCGGCGTCCAGATCATTAGCTGAAAGATCGGCCATTTTTGTTTTGCCGATTTCTTCAAGCTGCGCTCTGGAAATTTTCCCGACTTTTATCTTGTGAGGCTCCTTGGAACCCTTATCAAGCCCTATGGATTTTTTAATCAACACAGAGGCGGGAGGCGTTTTAAGGATAAAAGTAAATGTTTTATCGCCATAGATGGTGATCACTACCGGAATGATCAATCCCGGCTCCATGCTTTTTGTCCGGTCATTGAACTGCTGGACAAACTGCGGCGCACTGACCCCATGAGGTCCTAACGCGGGTCCTACGGGCGGAGCCGGAGTGGCCTTTCCCGCGGGACATTGCAGCTTAACATACGCTACAACTTTCTTTTTTGCCATTTTTACTCCTTCGTGGTGTGTCAATGCCTGGCGTCTGCATGACTAACAAGGTTTTTCAACCTCTTCCACTAATTTTTTATTGGGAGTAGAGAGTGGGGAGTCGGGAATGGGGTTCGTTGTTAACAATCTATGCGTTATCTTTTACGCTTAGATTATAAACAACAATCCTTATTCCCTACTCCCGATTCCCTGCTCCCCACATTACACTTTCTCCACCTGCATAAGATCGACTTCTACAGGGGTGTTTCTTCCAAAAATCCCCACCATCACCTTGAGTTTGTTTTTTTCCTGATTAACTTCCTCAACAGTTCCGGTAAAGGACTCAAACGGCCCGTCTATTATTTTTACCTGCTCGCCGGAAGTAAAAGACTGCCTTGCGCGAACTGTCCTTTCTCCCTTGATTTCACCTGATTTCTGTAGAATGGCGCGGGCTTCATCGCCTGATAAAGGCTGAGGTTTTCTGTCCGCCGGCGTCCCGACAAAGCCTGTAACGCCCTGAATCTTTTTAATTTTTAAACAGGGAGCCTTCCATCCCATTTCCGCTTCGGGGAGATCCATTTCAACCAATATATAACCGGGAAGAAATTTCTTGGTTTGTGTGCGTTTTTTTCCATCTTTAACCTCGACAACTTCTTCACAGGGGACTTTAATATCACGGACGATATTCCTGTCCAGTTCCGTGTTATCAATCATCATGCGGATGGTTTTTTCAATTTTTTTCTCGTATCCTGAATAAGTATGCAGGACATACCAGCCCGTAGCCATTTCTTCCTTTTTTCCCAGCTATTAAAATACGGCTCTTATTCCAAAGAGCAGCAACATATCTATCAATCCCAGAATCGCCGCGACGATTACAGTAGAGATAATAACGACCTTGACTGAACTTATTACATCATCCCTGCCAGGCCAAATAACTTTTCTGAGTTCCGCATAGGACTCTTTAACAAACTGAATGATCTTTTTCATATCATCCCCTTATATATTTTTCGTCCAGGCGCAGTAGGCTTCGAACCCACGACCTGCGGTTTTGGAGACCGCCGCTCTACCAACTGAGCTATACGCCTTGGTAAATAAGAGATATGAAATAAAAAGCAAGAAATATCGACCGTGAAATTCCTTGCCATTTATTTCCTGTTTCTTATTTATTATTTAACCTTGGTCTCCTTGTGAAGGGTGTGCTTTCGATCATGGGGACAATATTTCTTAAACTCCAGTTTTTCCTGAATATTGCGCCTGTTTTTGCTGGTAGTGTAATTGCGCCTTTTGCATTCAGTGCACTGTAAAGCAATTAATTCCACAACATTCTTTTTGCTCGCCATACTAAACCTCTTAAAAGTACAGGGTAAACCCTTAAAATCCAATTAAATCTGAAGTCTTGCCATGCAAAACTCCTAATCTGACACAAGGCACAAGCGGTCAGAAGCCCTCAATCAGAATCGAACTGATGACCTCATCCTTACCATGGATGTGCTCTGCCAACTGAGCTATAAGGGCGTGGTCAGCAACCCCCCAAAAGCCAATTGGAGATATCAGCGCTGCCGCACCGGCGCATTTTACGCGGTTCTGGAAGGATACCAAAATTAAAAAAAATGGTCAATAGGTCTGTGGATATTTTATTTTTTTTCCGTTCACTGCGGCAAATAGAAAAATAAATGATTCCTGACATATTTTAATTAAAAGTATATAATTTTCAAATGCAATTTCGTTCTACAAAATCCAATCTTCCTCCTGTCTCGTATAAAGAAGCGGTATTCCATTGCCTGCCCGAAGACGGCGGGCTTTATGTTCCCGATCAGATGACTGATATCAGGCAGTTTATTAAGTATATGAACGAAAAAACAGATTTCAACGATATGGTGGCATCCATAACTCCGGCATTGCTGGAAGGAGAGTTAAACCAGGAATCCGCTTCAAGAATCGCTTGCAGCGCTTTCAATTTTAAGCCTGAACTAATCAGGCTGGATGAAAATTTTTCAATATTAAACCTGTATAACGGGCCTACAGGAATTTTCAAGGATTTTGGCATTGCTTTCCTGTCCGCAATGCTCGAAGAATTCATGAAAGAAGGCCAGCAGGCCATGATTCTATGCGCCGCCAGGGCTGATACGGCAGTAAGCATGGCTCACGCGTTCAGCGGCAGGAAGGGCATTATTTTGGTTCTGCTGTATCCATCGGGGCAAATCCGGGGCTTGGATACATCATCCTTTGCGCCAAACGGAGGGAATATCATTCCCATTCAGATTAAAGGAACATTTGATGATTGCCAGCGGTTAATTATTGAAACAATCAATGACAGGGAATTTTCCAGGCGGCACAATGTAACAAGCGCCAATACAATAAATGCGGGCAGACTTTTACCGCAAATTTTTTATTATCTTTACGCGTTCATTCAGATAAAAAATAATCTTTCAGGCGATTTACTCTACAGCGTGCCCTGCGGAAATTTCGGCAACCTGATTGCCGGTCTTTATGCGTGGAAATTCGGAATGCCGGTAAACGGTTTTATAGCCGCAATGAACATTAACAATTCATTCGGCGATTATATTCTGGGAAAGCCTTTTGTTCCAAAACCGCTTGTTTCCACAAATTCACAGGCGCTGGATGTCAGTGTTCCGCTAAATTATGAGCGGCTGGCGTCCTTTTACGAAGAAGCGCCTGCCGTTATGCGCAATATGGTTTTCCCCGCCTCGATAAACGACGGGCTTACCATGCAGACACAGGATGCTGTGTACAGTAAATATAAAATACATATTGATTCAAACACCGCAGTCGCATTTGCCGCCGCGCAGAAAATTATTACAGAGCGCAAATGGAACTGCCATGCTCATACAATTGTTCTGGCTACGGGGCACCCCGCAAGAGATGAAAATTTAACCGGGAAAACAGCTGAAAAATCAATTAATATACCTAAATCGATTCTTGCATTGAAAAAAAAGTGCGAGCCTGTCGCGATTATTGAGCCTCAGCTTGAAGCGCTGGAAAGCGCGATAGCAAGCTGTTTTTAATTTGGAGTGTAATAAGAATGGGTGAATTATTTACGTTATTTGAAAACCTGCATTTACTGCCGAAAATTGGCATAACGCTTGGAATCATCGCTGTATCGGTTTTATTAATCTGGCTCGTCTGGATATTATTCAGGCAGCTTAATAAAAAAATAGAGAGTTCATCCGGTAAAAATTTGATAAAACCTTTTATAATACATAAATTCCGCGTTCTTACCGCCAAACAGGTCGCAGGCGCAATAATTTTTTTACTGCGATGGCTGAAATATTTAATCAGTCTGGTTCTGCTATTTCTTACGCTGCCAGTTGTATTCAGTCTTTTTCCCGCTACAAGGGATATTGCCTGGATGCTAATTAACTATATTGTAACCACGCTGAAAGATATCGGCATGGGCATAGTAATGTTTTTCCCCAATCTGATTACAATCATTATAATAATTACCATTACCCGTTATACCCTTCGCGGACTGAAATATTTGGCCAATCAGATAGAGAGGGGCAAAATGACGATTCCCCGCTTCTATCCTGACTGGGCGCATCCTACCTTAAAGATTTTCCAGGTGCTCCTGTGGGCTTTTACGGTCGCGATTATTTATCCTTATCTTCCTGGTTCCGATTCAAGGGCTTTTCAGGGCGTATCGGTTTTTGTAGGCATTGTATTTTCAATTGGATCAACAAACGCTATCGGAAATCTTGTCGCGGGATTTGTTATCACATACATGCGCCCGTTTAAAATCGGCGACAGGGTAAAAATAAAAGATTTAACAGGTTTTGTCGTGGAAAAAAACCTGATGGTAGTCCGTCTTAAAACGCATAAAAACGAATATATTACATTCCCTAACACAATGATTCTCGGCTCAAACATAGTCAACTACAATACATCATCCGACGAAGATGAAGAGGGTCTTATCATTTTCGCTGAAGTTACATTCGGTTACGCTACTCCCTGGCAGTCAGTTCATGATATTTTAATCAATGCCGCGCTTGCCACCGCCAATGTGCAGAAGAATCCCAAACCTTTTGTGCTTCAGACAAAACTGGATGATTTTTACGCCTGCTACCAGATAAACTGTTACACGAAAGATGTAAGCCATGTCCCGCGCATTTACACTATGCTGTACGAAAATATACAAAACGGTTTCCGTGACGCCGGCATTGATATGACTTCTGCGCATTACAGGGTTATTACAAGCGACAATAACTGATTTTTTAACTGCCCTGTTATCAATAAGAAGAAACATATTGTAATTATCAAAATATAATAATATACTTTATATATGATAAAGAAATCCATTTTGGCGTTATGTGTATTTGTTTTATTTGCCGGATGTCAGAGTTCCAGTGTGCGGGAACCGTTTATTGAAGATGCTCCAGGAGTGGTTTCACAGGTTCCGCGTCCTCTTGAGCCGCCAGTGCAGCCAGAATCAACAGATCCATTTAAACCGGTTGAACCGCCGAAAGAAGAGGAAGAGCAGGATTTTGCAGAAAGACGGCCTGATGTTCAGGCGCGGGATGAGCTTACTGTTACATTCTCAAAACAGGATATAGAACTGGATTTCAGAAAATCATATTTCGCGAGCGAAGCCCAGATCTATACGGCAATTTATGAAGGACTTTTTTCCTATCACCCGTTTACTCTGGAACCCGTCGCGGCAGTAGCGGAAAGATGGGCGCTTTCCGAAGACAAGAAGCAGTGGACTTTTACGCTCAGGCAGTCCGCACGATTTTGGAACGGAGATCCTGTAAGAGCTGAAGATTTTCGCGCAGCGTGGATTTCACTCCTTGAGCCGGAACGCGAATCACCGTATTCAAGCTTATTCGATATAATTGAAGGCGCGCGCGATTTTCGCAACGGCATTGAAAAAGACCCCGCGAAAGTCGGCATCATCGCTTCCGACAGAAGAACGCTTGTGGTTAAATTAAATTCACCGGCTTCGTTCTTTCCCGCCATGTTATGCCATCATTCTTTCAGCCCTATACACTCATCAATGCTGAACAGGAAATGGTCTCCGTCAGAAACATCTGACTGGACGCCGCCTGTTTCAAACGGTCCTTTCCGCATTAACACAATGGACGAAAAAAGCATTGTACTTTTAAAGAATGAACAATACTGGGATCGCAGAAATGTTTCGCTTAACAAATTAATCATTAAGCTGACAGAAACCGCGGAAGAAGCGTCTGTTCTGTGGAACACCGGCGAAGCCCGCTGGATTGCGGGCGATGTTAATGTTGAATCCCTTACAGACAGATCCGGCATTCAGGTGAATGTCATGTTCGCCACTCATTATTATTATATACGCAGCGATATAAGACCGTGGAATGACGCGAGAGTCCGCCGCGCCATGACTTTGGTTCTGCCCTGGGAAGAGATTCGCAGCGCGTATTCCCTGCCCGCCGACACATTAATATTTCCCATAACCGGTTATCCAAGAGTTGAAGGAATTTCTGAAACAAACTATGAGGAGGCGCAGAGGCTTATGTCCGAAGCGGGCTATCCAGGCGGCGCGAGGATGCCGGATCTTGTTATCAGACTGACTCCTTCGCGCGAAGCGTCCCGAATAGGAGGACTGATGGCTGTCGCATGGAAAGAAATTCTTGGGTTTAACGTACGCGTTGAAGTGATTCCGTATGAACGATATTTTCAGTCAATGAAGGAAAACGGTTATACAATTGGCTCATCAACATGGATAGGAGACTTTGCCGATCCTTACACATTTCTGCAGATGTGGCGCCGCGATTCAAATTTAAACGACGCCCGTTACAATGACGCAGATTATGAAGCGCTGATTGAAAAATCCATGCTGGAAGAAGGCAATGCCCGTCTCACCACTCTGGCCAACGCGGAAAAACTTTTACTGGACAGGGGCGTAGTTCTGCCGATTTCATACAGCCCGGCATTGAACATTGTGGACACAGCGGAACTTGAAGGCTGGTATCCCAACGCGCTTGACATTCATCCATTTAAATATATTTCTTTCAGAACTTTTACTCCGTTACCCGGAGTAGTATTGGCGAAATAAAAAAAGGAAAAAGCGTGTTAAGATGCGGTTTAGGTTACGATATCCACCCTTTAAAAAAAGGGCGCATCTTTCTGCTGGGCGGCGTTGAGATTCCCGCGTTAAAGGGAGAGCTTGGCCACTCTGACGGGGACGCGCTTGCCCATGCTGTATGCGACGCGCTGCTTGGCGCAAGCGGGTTAGGCGACATCGGCGAATTATTCCCGCCTTCCGATCCCGCATACAGGGACGCAGATTCAATGGTTCTATTAGGTTACGCGCATGAGAAGGTAAAACAGGCAGGCTGGCATCTTGTAAATCTTGATTGTGTGATAATCTGTGAAAAACCCAAAGTGCTTCCATACCGCGATGTTATCCGCAGTTCCATGGCAAAAGCGCTTGAGGTTACTCCTGAACAAATTTTTCTGAAAGGAAAAACCGCTGAGGGCATGGGATCCACAGGCAAAGGAAAAGCTGTTGAAGTTTTAGCTCTCTGCCTGCTTGAAAAACACGGTTAAAGTCATGCGAAAAATTCCTGAATGGGACGCAATTTTTAACGCTCTTGAAAAATGGCGCGGAGATTTATCTGTTCAGGATCCATCAGTAAATACTGTAGCGGAACATTACAGACGGGATCCCTGGGCTGTACTTGTTTCAACAATTATAAGTCTGCGCACAAAGGACGATGTAACGCTTTTAGCTTCAAGCCGCCTGCTGGAAAGAGGGGGCAGTCCTGCAGAATTAAACGCCATGAAAGAAGAAAAAATCGCAAAATTGATCTATCCTGCGGGATTTTACAGGAATAAGGCATCTTCATTAAAAAAAATTGCGCATATTTTACTTGAACAATATAACGGCCTGGTTCCGGCATCCATGGAAGAATTGCTTTCTTTACCGGGTGTTGGCAGGAAAACCGCTAATCTTGTACTGACTGAAGCCTTCGATCTTGACGGATTATGCGTAGATATTCACGTTCACCGAATTTCAAACAGATGCGGATGGCTTTCAAGTAAAAATCCGGAAGAAACAGAAATGATATTAAGGGAAATACTCCCAAAAAAATACTGGAAAAGGATCAACTATCTTCTGGTTCTGTACGGACAAAAATTATGCCGCCCTGTCAGCCCATTCTGTTCCTGCTGTACGCTTGTAAAATACTGCGTCCATTTTGGAGTGGAAAAATCAAGATAAGGTTTTGAAAAACAAAAAAACAAATTGATATTCAAAGAGATATTACGCCAGAATCCCGAATAATACCAATATAAATAGTTAATTTTGTAGTATTAAGAAACAATCAAATTTAAAAAATACAAATATTTTTGTAATGCGACATTTTTTTTAAATATATTCTGTCCGTAATGTATTTCGCATTACGGACAAAAGCTGATTACTTACGTTTGGAAGCTGATTTATCTGCTTTAGAAATACCTTTTAATAGTTTAGCTAATGTTTTGTTTTGTTCTGCCGCCGCAAGATCATAATCCATTTGTGCTAACAACCAGAAATCAGGTTTCGTATCAAAGTACTTTGCCAGACGAACAGCGATTGATGTAGTAATTCTGCTTTTATCAAGACTGATAAGCCTTAATGCGGTTTGGCTGCAATTGATTTCTTTTGCGAGTCTATTGCAGTTAAGATCATACTTATCCAGGAATTCCAGAAGAAGCGATCCGGGTGTTTTTTGTGTTTTTGGCATATTAACTCCTTAATATATAATATTACTATTATAAAATATAATATAAAAATAAATATTAGTCGAGCGATTTACGCTGCAATTTACAGTATTTTTACTTTTTTCCAGATTGTATTTCCATTTTTTTTACCGTAAAAAAGAACATGCTCCATAAAACCAGCGTGAACAAGTGCATCGAGCGCTTTATTATAATTACCGTCAATATCCTGCGCGCAGTGAGCGTCAGAAGTAATAATAACAGGGATTTCACACTCGCGCAAAAAACGCAAAAAAGAAAATGAAGGATAAACATCATTTATTTTTTTTCTGTTAATGCCGCCAGTATTAACTTCTACCGCTATATTGGAAGTTTCACTATAGGCGCGTTTTCCGCTAACAGCGTAAGCTATTTCCTTTTGACGGCATAATTCGCTTTCAGCCGGCCAAAAACTTTTATTTATACAATTTTTCTTTATAATATCCGCGTGTCCCAAAATATCAAAACCACCTGTCGCAATCATTTCCGCTACCGCGTCATAATAACAATGCATCAGCGCTTCGCCGTCTCCGTTAAAACCTTCGATTAATCCTTTTACAAACTCCTGAAGAGGACCGTCCACTGTAAAAGGCTGCGCGCCGTTTGCCGGAACTATATAATGAACAGATCCGATAATATAATCCGCATTAATATTTTTTATATCACTATCAGAGGGGGATCTCATGCCTTTGATATAATCGGCTTCCAGTCCCAAAAAAACAGTTAATTTTCCCTGCCAGCGGCGTTTTGCGGCGTTAATTTCCGCGATATATTCATCAATACGCTCTTCGCTCATGTTCCAGTCTGTCTTCATGCCTGTTTGTTTATAAACCGGCGCATGTGAACTGAAGCCGATTGCGTATAACTTTTTTTCATAAGCGGCGCGGCACATTGTTTCTACATCATCCTGTCCGTCGCAGAATAAAGTATGAGTGTGCATACTGGAAAATAACGGCTGTTCGTTCATTTTATACCTCAATAATTACTGCGCCGCTTTTCGCGTCGTGTTTGTCTGCGGTTACTTCAACATCAATAACGGCGCCGCAAACCAGTTTATCAATACGTTTTTTTTCTCCGGCAAGCAATATCAATCCTGCCTGTGAACAGCCGTAGCGTCCATAACAGCCGCTCTTTGAACCCGCTGTTCCATAGCCAGGCAGGGGAAAAGCATCTGAAATAACTCTTGCCTTTTCAGTTCCTTTTTTCGCCGCGTTAGCTGTTTTGTTAACAGATGAATGCGCGTAACACACCGGGCCTGTCAGCAGAAAACTAAACGCAAGGCGTTCTTTAGGAATTCCCGCAGCCGCTGAAAGACGATGAAGATCAATGGGCGCGTTCTCAGTCTCAAAAGCAAAATGGCACCAGCGTTTTTTTACGCCGGGAAGCACGCATTTTCCCGCATGGGTGCACGGCGATAACGGAAGGCGGCCCAAATCCATAAACGCGTTTCGTAAAAAAGAAATAAAATGTCCTGATTGCGGCACGCCGGGTTCAACTGTCAATAAGGAAGCGTTATCCTGCGCGCAGCCATGCATAATACGGGCTATGTCAGATGCCATTCGTTTTAATCCTTCTGTATTTGAGTGCGGTAATTTTTCATAAACTTCATTGAAAATATTAATTGCACAAACAAGGGAAGCCGCGTTTTTATTGCGCATAATATCAGTTTTTCTGATATCAATGTCTTCGCGCACGAGATGAATTTTCCATTCACTGTCAGGCGCAATAGCTGCGAATAATTTCTTCCCCGCTTCAAGGGCGGGAGCGCAGCGGTCTATGCAGTAAAACTCAAGAGGTACTCCGCGCAAACCGGGACACGTTATCCATAACGCGCTAACAAGAGTAAGAGGGCCGCTGCCAATATCAACAACTGTGCCGCCTGCGCAAAGAGATAATTCAAGCCCCGGAAGAAGAATGCATAGGCGGTACAGATTCCACGGTAAAAAATAACGCAAATACGCGGAAAGATACTCAGGCCGGGACAGATATGAAAGACGGCGATCCCCCCTTTCGGCTGTAAGCAAACGGGAAAGTTCCGCGATATGCGAAGGCAAAGAGCTTCGGAACCTCCCGGGAACAGGAAATATTTTATTTATTAAAGCGGGAACAGAATCAAGAATTCGTCTGCATTCGGGCTGCAATACGTTAAATGAAATCATGCGGTAAATATTTCCTTATCAGGACATGGTTAAAATACGCGTCGCTGTATGTGCAGATAACAGACCGTTTTATCTGCCTGAAACTGATGAAACAGGAACAATATCACAGCCGCTGCGGATCAATGCGTCCAGAAGGGCGTCGATGCGCTGGTACATATATTCATCGCGGCCGCCTGAGAGCAGACCAAGGCGAACCGGAACAACAGCGCCGTTCTTTCTGTTTTCAATAATTAGCTCAATTGCTTCGCCTGGACTCATCTGGCGTACATTCAGCCTCAGCGCGTCATCCCTGGATAACCAGTCGCCGATGTCTATATCCCTTGCCGCCGTGACATATCCTGAAGCCGCCGCAGATTCGTTTACCAAAGCGGAACTGCGGTAAAACGGCGGATGCCATAACAGGGACAGCTCTCTTGCGGTAGCGCGGAAGAACTCATCCTCGTTACGTGCAAGTCCCTGGGCGATAAATTCAGGCGTAACACTGTAACGGGAATCTGAAAGATCGATGGGAGCGTAAAAAAGCGAAGCTGTTTCATGGCCGGCCTGCGCAATCGCGGATGCTGCAAGGGGATTACGGCGTATAAAATCGCCGTTCATAAAAAAAGTGGCTTTTATGTTAAAACGGTTCAATGCGTTCAGGGTTGAAGACAAGCCCGTATCATCATCGTAAAGATCGAAACAAAGGGCAATCTGCATCTGTCTGTCATGCGCGTAAACGCTGTTTACCGAATAACCTGACACAAGCGAGAATGTACTGAATGAGCTGATATTGCGTATCATCGGGACATTATTAAAAGGACCGGAAGGCTGGTTTTCAAGATAGACGCGGTAACGTTCCGAAGCAAGCGAAGCATTCCGTAATTGAGGATTCGATATAATCGCCCAGGGACTTCTTCCGTCGCTGACAAACCAGTCAGTTCCGGCCTTCGCAAGAATCCGAAGTGATTCGCGCGAACTTTCTTCAAAACCGAATTCATCTACCGCGCCGGAAAGGCAAATTCTCCTGCGCAGATAATTTGTTCCAGTAATATTTATCTCTTCGATAAACCTGCCGTTCCCGCTTATAAATTGCCTGTTGTTAATCCACACGCAGGAAAAAACCGGATCGCTGCTGAGCTTTTGTATGAGCCGCCAATTGGTATAATCCCATAGCTCAAGGCCTTTCTCTCCCCAGAAAATCACCCTTGTCCCGTCGGGAGACAGAATTCCATCGGAAGAAAGCGGAATGCCGGCAGACGCGGCTGTTTTTACGGAGTTATCCCGTATTTCAAAACGCCAGACTTTTGTTTCATTCTGCATGGATGCGATAATGGTCAACTGACCTGAAGCTGACCAAAGCGCGTTTAAATTACACGCCCCCTGTCCAAGCGCAACATGCGGAAGAACAGAATCACTGTAGCGGTTTTCACCTAACATAAAAAGGAACAGGCTTTTTCCCATCTTGTTTATCAGAACAGAACCCGAATCCGGGGCCATCCAGAAACGGTCAAAGCGCGGATCAAAATCAAAAGGAAGAGCGGCTTCCACAGTGCCGATGGAAAGAAAATCGCCGTAAATTGTTCTTGTATAAAGTTCAGAATGCATTACACGGTACAGGATATTGCCGGAAAAATAAAAAAAATCACCCTGCGATCCGCATACAACCGAAGTTATCCCGCCTGCTCCAATCTGCCTGAAACGTTCATCCGCCATCGCGGAGAGATCATTCATTATGGGATAATAAAAAAGCCTGCCTCCCTTTTCATAAATAAAAAACCTTGAATCGGGACTCCAGCAGGCGGGAAAATCCAGAGAAGGCAGTTCCATTCTTTCGCATATTTTCCACTTTACGCCGTTTGATATATCAACCATCATCAGGTTTCCGTAAGCCGCGCTTGTCGGTTCCGCGTAAACAATCCAGCGTCCATCGGCGGAAGCGGCAAATCCATGCCCTCTTCCTTTCAGAGGCACATCCCCTGACGCGAAAGACGGAAGTCCCGGCAGAGGTATGGGCAATCCTCCGGCGGCAGGAATTCTAACGGCACCGAAGCGGGAGAGGGCCAGAATTGTTCTTCCATTATCCACCAATGTGAGCTTTTCGGGAAAAGCTGTAAGCTGCTGAAGAGTCATGCCGCCGGCGGAGGAACCGGACTGAGATCCAAGACGGGAGAGGAAAAGCATTTGCTGCGATTCAAATTCCGCCCTGAATAAAAGCCTGTCGCCTGACAGATTTAAATCAGAAAAATTAATTCCGTAAAGGTTAAAAATTGTTAAGAGGGAAAGAATCAGTACAGAAATGATTTTCCGTAAAATCATTCCAAACCTTTTCCTCTTTGTGAAAGAAAATCATCAAGTTCCCGTTCAATACACGAAAGACGCTCTTCCATTTCCTGAATATGCCTGATCGAATATTTTATCTGCCGCTCCATCAATCTTTCGCACGCATCATCTACCACATTATTAAACGAGATTACAGGTGATACAACCGCAGGTTTTTCGCCGAATGTCATAATATAATTGTAATAAATTTAATGGATAATATCTATTGGTTTCTCTATCAAAGTCTCAATTGAAGCCTCTGCTGACATTACCCTGGAATCCGCCGTGTCAAATGCGCGGATATACGTAAAAACGGCCAAAAACGCTAAAAGAATCAATATTAAATTACGCATAAGCTCTCCCAAACTGTTCTGATTATATCAGGTTTAATGTAGTAAATCAAGCGGATTTACCTCTTTTCCTTCTTTATTATAAATGCCGAAGTGAAGATGAGACCCTGTGCTATAACCTGTATTCCCCACTTCTCCGATTTTTCTGCCCGTTACCACCCTGTCACCCTGCCTTACGGAGGTTGAACTCAGATGAGCATACAGTGTTTTATAACCATTGGTGTGGGTTATAATGATGTATTTTCCATATAACCAGTTTTCACTGACTACAGAGACTGTTCCATCCAAAGCCGCCATAACTGTCGTACCGGTGCTTCCCCTTAAATCAATACCATTGTGATAAGCCAAATGACCGTTGATTGGGTCTTTACGCAGACCAAAATTGCTGGTGATATATCTGGTCTGCAATGGGTAGATAAACAAATCACCCATACTTAGCCTTAGATCCATATCATTCATGCGCGCGCCAGGGATAAAAATCATCTCTCCGGCTTTGATAATATCGCTCTTTATATCATTGACATCAAGTATTACATCCAGCGGAACCTTGAAAGAGGCCGCGATTCCTGATAAATTATCGCCTCTTTTAATGGTGTATGGGATACCGTCAATGTTCGGTATTCGTAAAACCGCTCCTTCCTGTAAACGCCTGGCATTTTTAATGTCATTTGAAGCGATTACCGCTCCTACTGAAACACTGTGTCTTTGAGCGATTCCCGAAACAGTATCGCCTTTTTTAACATTGTAAGGCTGCCATTGAAAGGTAACAAGAAATTCAGTTTCTGTATTGTGTGTTGCCTCGGGAGCGGTACCGGTAACAATAGAATCGGCCGGATTCGTAAGTGAATCGGGTTTTACTGCCGTATTATGCGGCTGTAAAACATTAACAATGCCTGTGGAGGCATATTTTCTGGCGCGTTCTTCCGTATTATCTCCGGCTGCAGGCTGAAAAACATAATTTTGAGGTATTTGTATATTAAGATCATCCCATTTAAGCGCAACCAAGCTTATAAATATTGTACCTGCGATTACTAAAAGAGTAGCTACAGATGGAACAGCAAAGCTGAAACCTGAACCGCTATTACTGTTATTTTTTTCATTACTGTTGTTATTATTATTTTGCGGCTGTTCCTGTTTTCTGTACCTGGCATCTGATGAACTTCCGCGTCTATACGATGTCTGATATGCTGAGCGCCTTTCATTAATTTTGTTTCTTTGTCCAATCATATTGAAAAAAGAGGGAGAACTGCCTGAATGCGGGCTTTTCTTTCTTTTACGGACTGGTCTTTGATCGAACTGGCTCATAAATCCCGTATTAAAACCTGCCGATTTATTATTATGTCCTGCGGATGATGATTTGTATCGTTTTCCAATGTTTTGGTTTTCTATTGTTACAGCCATACTGGATTTATCGACAAAAAAAGTAATTAGGATTATATATGAATGGTACAAAAGCAATTATATTGTCACTCACGTCGGCGCTTGTTTTAAAATTATTTGTTTTGGATTTTATGATAGCTCAGGGACATTCAATGGAACCTGCGATTGAAAATGGCGCTGTTTTGGTAATCAACCGTTTAAGATACGGGTTTCGCCTCCCGTGGCGGCAGAACTACTTAATAAGCTGGGCAAAACCAAAAAACGGAGAAGTGCTGGTTTTTTATACTCCCACAGGCGAGCTTGCGGTTAAACGATGTATTGAAATGACCGAATGGGGAGGCTTCATCGTTGAAGGAGATAACGCTCATTCTTCCTATGATTCACGTTCTTACGGGCAAGTGCCGTTTAATAATATAATAGGAAAAGTATTGGGGTACTGAATGAATCTTAACCGGCGCTACATAATTTTATTTATTTTTCTGGGCGGTTTTGCATTATACCTGCTTATACATTACAGTGTTTTAATTATTAAAAATGATATAACGCCTGTTTACCATTCAGCTTCCGCCATGACAGAGCGGGGTGCAATACTGGATCGAAACGGCCGCATTCTTGCCATGCAAATAAGATTTGCGGATGTCTCTGTCTGGAAACCGTCAATTACCGACATTGACAGTTTATCCGGTGAACTTTCGCCTATTATTAATATGTCCGCTTCGGAAATACGCGAAAGGATAAACCTGTCCGCGTCAGATTTTTTATATCTGAAAAGACAGGTTGATGATACAACCGCAAGGCGTCTTAACGCCATGCTTGATGATAAGGATATTAAAAAGAAAATCACTGGTTTGATGGTTCAGCCTGTAGTCGGCAGGGTATATCCTGAAAAAAATCTCGCGAGCCAGATTATTGGTTTTGTCGGGGACAGAAACAGAGGTCTTGACGGTATTGAACACGCTTTTAACAGCATTCTTGATGGAGCGGATAATGACGGCAAAGGTTCGCAGATTGTGCTGACCATTGATATAAATATCCAGCTCATTCTGGAACAGATAGCGTCGCGTACAATGAATGACACAGGCGCGGAAGCTGTAATGTTTTTGGCGATGGATCCCAGAAGCGGAGATATTCTGGGCTCGGCTTCCATTCCCGGATTTGATCTTAACAATTTCCGGGATTCAAACGAACAAAACCGCATGAACAGGTCTGCTATCTGGGCTTATGAGCCTGGTTCAGTATTCAAGGTTTTTTCACTGGCCGCGCTTCTTGAGTCCGGCGTTATCTCCGGTAATACAGTTTTTAACTGCAATGGAGTTTATACTCCTGTAAGGGGTGCTCCGATACACTGTCTTGATGTTCATGGCAATGTTACCGCCAGAGAGATAATTCTGCTTTCATGCAATGTAGGCGCTGCCAAAGCATCAGATAATATTAATAACAGGGTATTCCATGATTTATTAATCAATTATGGTTTTGGTTCCAGAACAGGCGCGGGCAGTCCCGGAGAGACAGCAGGATTTTTTATGCCAAGCGAACAATGGTCTGACAGATCCAAACCTACTCTTGCGTTTGGCCAGGAAATTTCGGTTTCCGGATGGCAGATGCTTCAGGCCGCTACCGCAATCGCCAATGACGGAGTACTGGTTCCTCCGAGAATTGTGTCTAAAATAATTTCAGCTGACGGCAAAACCGAAACTGAATGGGAAAACGGCGAAAACCGCCGTATTCTGAAAGCGGAAACCGCAAGAACCATGCGTTCCTACATGATGGATGCGGCTACAACAATGGGTACAGGCTGGCGCGCAGGCGTTGGAGATCTGTCTCTGGCTGTTAAAACAGGAACCGCCCAGATGCCTGATAATGTTACGCGAAGATATTCCGAAACCGACTATATCGCCAGTTGTATCGCATTACTGCCGGCGGAATCCCCTTCGCTTGTTCTGTATCTTGCAATCATAAAACCGCAGGGAGAAATTTTCGGCGGAAGAATTGCGGCTCCGGCGATTAGGGAAGCCGCTGATACCCTGATCAATTATTTAGGCATTCCAAGAGGACGCAATCCGCAGATCAGCCAGCCTTCCGTAATAAACATTCCAACAGGCAGCCTTCCAGCCCTTGTTGACAAAGTGCCGGATTATACAGGCATCGCGAAAAGAATACTGCTTCCGCTTCTGTTACATGAAACTGTAAATGTGGAAATATACGGCGACGGCTGGGTGCGCCGCCAGAGCCTTCCGCCGGGAACTCCCGTTTCGGACGGTATGACGCTTGTTCTGGAACTGGAATAATGGCATCCAATTGGGAGATAAACAGGGATATTCTTGTTAAGTGTTATCCCGGGCTTCTTGAAGAACTGTCTTCAGATAACGGCGATATTCTCGCGGATGATGAAATAAAAATTGAAACAACTCCCTGCGGAGAGCCATCGCTTTGCGTCAGGGGAAATTACGCGCATTCACCGCGCGACCCGTTACGTGAAGGACAGCGCATCGCGCAAATGGCGGACAGCGCAAACGGAGCGGTTATTATCCTTGGTTTCGGTCTTGGTTACGCCGCGTGCGCCGCTGCCAAAATCGCCGCGAAAGACAGCCGTCCTGTCATAATTGTAGAAAAATATAAAAATTTACTGTTAAAAGCGCTGGAATCGCGGGATTTAAGCGGCTTTCTTTCCCAAAATGATATAATTTTTGTTCTGGGCGGATCAGGCGAAAGCATAACAAACGCTTTAAATATAGCGAATTCCTTTACAGCGGAAAACGATGATGAAAAACCGGCTCCCTCCATTATCCGCAACAGAGCGCTTACAGCCCTTGATGAGGAATGGTACAAATCTGTTGAAGATCGCATCCGCACATGGGCGATGCGGGATGAAGTTAACATGGCTACCCACAGGCGATTCGCTGCGCGCTGGGTGCGCAATCTATCGCGTAACATGGAAACAATCCGCGACTATCCGGGTATTTCCCGTCTCGCGGGTCTCGCTTCGGGAGATTTCAGTAATACAAACAAAGGCGTTTTGAATAACATCACGGAAGGCATGAAAACAAGAAGCGATACCTTGCCTGTTTTTCTTGCGGCGGCAGGGCCAAGCCTGGATAAAATAACGCCTTTGTTACGCGAAATCAAACGCAGGTGCATTATTGTCGCGGTTGACACAAGCCTGCGTTTTTTTTTAAGGAACGAAGTAGAGCCGGATTTTGTTCTGGTAGTGGATCCGCAGTTCTGGAACAGCCGCCATCTTGACCGCTGTAATTGCTCAAAGACAGCCCTTATTGCCGAATCGGCGGTATACCCGCCGGTAATGAAGCTGCCGTTTAAAAATATTTTTCTTTGCGGCTCCTTGTTCCCGATTGGCACTTTTATTGAAAACCAGGTTGATCCAAAAGGCAAGCTCGGAGCCGGAGGTTCTGTCGCTACCACAGCGTGGGATTTTGCGCGTAACATCGGCGCAAGGGAGATTTGGATCGCTGGATTGGATCTTGCCTACCCCGATTTTAAAACACATTTCCGCGGCGCGCGTTTTGAAGAACTTTCCAACGCTGGCTGCAGCCGCTTAAACCCGGCGGAAACATGGATCGCCCGTATCCTGCGCGACGGCATCCCGTATAAAACACGTTCCGGTTCAAACGAGAAGATACTCACAGATCGAAGACTCTCCCTGTATGCCGCATGGTTTGAGAATCAATTCCGTAAATATAAAGAAGTTAAAAACTTTTCCCTTTTCCGCAGCGGCATAGAAATTACAGGGCTTAACCCCGCACAGGAGAAAGATTTCCTTTCCCTTGCGGACCGCCGCGATGAAATTGATCGCCGCATTGAGGAGAGATTCTCCCAAATTGAAACAGATTTCCATGAGACGCAGGAATCGCGCAGCAGAACAGAACGTTATGAGAAAGCGGTGTCTGTTTTAACGCGCGGATTAAAAAACATAAAAAACGCCGCCATTGAAGGAGCGGCAATTACAATGCAGGCGTCAGCGGACAGGACAAACCCCGAACAGCAGAAAAAAATAATAAAAAAACTGGACGCGCTGATGTGTCGCATAACAGACAGCGAAGTGAAGGAAGTAGCCAGCTTTCTTTTCCCGCCGCCTGATAATGAAAAAAACGTGAACTTGGGAGGAGATCAAAATGATCCTTTCCGCACATATATGAAAACCTCGCGGAAGTTCTTTTTATCCCTCGCGCAGGCGGCGGAATTCAACCTAATCTGCAAACGGTAAGATTGAATAAAATTAACCTTTAGCATAATATATAATAAAAGATAAAAGGAAGATGAAAACAAGCAAGCCAGTGTCCTGTTATTTTGGAAACCGAATATAACAGGACACTAGCGGCGCGGGTTATAAGAAGGCTGTATCTTACTTCTGTCTTTAAGGGTGTATAATTTGTCAGGTCTTATTACCAGTATTAAAAGATTTATACAGACAAGAGACGAGCTGTCCCTGAGGAATCTCAGACAGGATCTGTGGCCCGCGCTGTTGATTTTTCCTTTGTCAGTTATACTCGGTGATTTCCGCTATTTTAACCTTAATATCGAATTCGCCGGATTACAATCCTATGAACTGATGCTTTATACTCTGGGTCTGGGCTGGCTTACGCTTGCCTTTGTGCCGGAGAAACTGATTGTTCCCATGTTAAAAGCGGCGGCGGCATGCAGCGCTGTCCTGATTCCTGTTCAATTATGGCTGACATTGGATATCGCGAAGCTTGCGGTATTCATGGCTTTTCAGTTCTTTAACGGCATTTGCGCAGCCTGCGCTTTTTTTATCTTTTGCTTCAAACTGAATAATGTTGAAAGGCTGTCCGGTCTAACGCTGATAATTTTATATTACAGTCTTTATTACACAGTCTACAGGGCATTCCCGGTTGTGCAGGATTTTTATAAAACATGGGGCGGCATTATAATAATGATATTCTACCTGGCGATGGTTTTTCTGCTGGACAGAAATATCCAAAAACCTGTGCATGAAAATGAAATATCAGAGACCAATCAGGATACGCTGCGCAATTTAAACACGGAAGACAGAAATTCCGTCGCGGGCGGTAAAAACTCCACAGTAATAATAGTAATTGGGCTTCATATCGTTTATTACCTGATAATGTGCATGATCAACTATATTGAAGTAGCTGAAAACATTATATTCAGTCTGCCTTACGGGCTTGGGCAGTTCTCTTCCATTTTGGTTATAACTTTAATAATGCTGATAAGCAACCGCAACTCTCTTTATGTTTGGCTGATGTTTCTGGCTTTTTCATTATTGGGACTCACAATTGTAAACTATAACTCGGACGCGGCTCATTTTACAGGCTCCCTTATTTACGGCCTTGGAGACGGTCTGGGTTATGTAATTATTTATTATCTTTGTTCAGGCGCGATTAAGAAAAGCAAATCAAAAAGAATGTATCAGCTTTTTTGCGTGATTTTATTTATTGAATACTTTTTTGTTTCCGGTTTTTTATCTCAGGTTTTTGATCGTTATGAAGGCTCGTACCATACAATAGCTCTTGGCATTGTGGTTTTTTTAAGTTCATTATGTATTTTGATCCTTCCATTCCTGCAGAAAAAACTGTTCGAAGCCGACTGGACAGACGGTCTAAAACTGAAGAATATGGCTGAATTTTCCCAGAGCCTGGCGGAAACGGAAGTAATCAATATAAAGGACAATTTAAATCTGACAGAAAGAGAACATGAAGTATTTACCATGCTGCTGAAAGGCAAGGCTCCCAAAGAAATCGCTTTTACATTGAAAATAAGTTATCCAACAGTTAATTTCCATACTACAAATCTGTACAGAAAACTGGGAATACAAAGCAGAGCGGAACTGTTCGCCAAGTACAAGAACTAAACAGGTCAAAAATTCCTTTAAACAGCCATACCTATTAGAATTAATAGGTAAAAAATAACCCAAAAACAAGCAAACCTATGATAATTAACAGGTAGAAAGGCAATCCTTTTTATACAAAAAATCAATATATGAGCGTTTCGCTTACATCACGGACAACCGACCATTCCAGCGTTGAATTATTTTCATTCAGTTTTTTTTGCGACAACTGCGGTAAGGAATGGAAAAGCCAGCCAATTCCCTTTGAACTGGGCGGTTTTACAGTCATCGAAAATGAAGAAGCCCGCCAGTTGGTATGGGCGCAGGAACACAGAACCGCGTTTGACAGAGCCAATCTGGAAGCTCATTTTCACTTTAACCACTGTTCGGAAAGCGGAAAGTGGGTTTGCGATGAGTGTATTGATTCTAGAACCGGAAGCTGCACTGTTAGCATAAATAATCAGTAACCATACGGCCCATAAAGGTTGTAAAAATAAAGGAGAATAAAATGAAAAATTTAAAATTAACAGGTATTTTATTAACCATGTTAATCGTACTGGCAAGCTGTGTTGGTTTCACTTCCGCGCCGGCAGCTACAACCAACAGATCCGCTGCATCATCCGCTCAATTAGCGCCTGATGAACTGGATGAAACTATCCGTGAAGCGTCGGACTATATTAACAACTATGTGCCAGCCGGAAATTTTATTGTCATTTTAAATATTCAATCCGGTTCCGCTGCGTTATCTGATTATATTATCGATGAGCTAATCGCTAACGCTGTAAACGACAAAAATTTTTCCGTAGTGGATCGTCAGCGTCTTGATGAAATACGAAAGGAACAAAACTTTCAGACATCAGGAGAGGTAGACGATGACCAGGCGCTGTCGATAGGACGGTTTATCGGCGCGCAGTCAATCGTTACAGGCTCGGTAAGTACATTAGGCAGCCGGTACAGAATAACAGTGCGCGCTCTTGATGTGGAAACTGCTAAAGTGCAGGCTCAGTTCAACAAAAATATAGCGGCGGGGGAAACCATCGTAGCGTTAATGGGAGGTCCGGCTGCGACAACTGCGGCTGGAGCCCGACAGGCGGCAACTACAAGCGGCGCGGCAGCTTCAGGAGGCAGTACAGCGGCCGCACCAGCACCAGCGGCAATCGCTAACGGCACATATACATTCTGGCCTCGTCCGCGTTTTATGAGAGCAGGAGTAGATATAAATGTATATTTAGACCGCATTGTAGTAAGAAGCGGTTACTTTTCAGTTTACGTTCAGGGTGCCGCGCAAGGTTCTGCCAGTACTTTCGAACGCGGGGTAGACCTTAATTATAATTACACCGANCAGTGGATAATTCAGGATCTTGACCGTCCTTCGCGGACATATACAGGTATTAGGGGAGATGCCGGTCAGCGGTTCATGACATTTGAAAATGTAACCTGCAGACGGTTCAGCCTTACTTACAAAGCAAACCCCGATGCAATATTTGAAGAAATCAATCTGAACGATGCTGAGTACGAGCCGTAAGAGGAAATTATTAAAGGAGAACAAAATGAAAAATTTAAAATTAACAGGGATTTTATTAACCATGTTAATCGTGCTGGCAGGATGCTCCGGCGTTCCCGCAACCACCACAACAACCAGCAGGTCAGCGGCAGCTCCGGCAGCTGCGTTAGGACCGGATGAGTTAGACGAAACTATCCGTGAAGCGTCGGACTATATTAACAATAATATACCCGCCGGAAATTTTATTGTCATTTTAAATATTCAATCCGGTTCAGCGGCGTTATCTGATTATATTATCGATGAGCTTATCGCCAACGCTGTAAACGACAAAAATTTTTCCGTAGTGGATCGTCAGCGTCTTGATGAAATACGAAAAGAACAAAACTTTCAAACATCAGGAGAGGTAGACGATGACCAGGCATTATCAATAGGACGGTTTATCGGCGCGCAGTCAATTGTTACAGGATCGGTAAGTACATTAGGCAGCCGGTACAGAATAACAGTTCGCGCTCTTGATGTGGAAACTGCTAAAGTGCAGGCCCAGTTCAACAAGAACATAGCGGCAGGGGAAACCATTGTCGCATTAATGGGAATGGGCGCAGGAGGCGGAACAGCGGCGGCAGGAAGGCAAACAACAACAGCAAGCGGCGCAGCAGCGGCAGCAAGCCAATCATCCGCTGGAGGTCAACAAGCGGCTCCGGCAAGAACAGCGCCGGCGGTAATACCCAATGGTACATATAATTTCTGGCCGCGTATCCAAGCTATAAGAGCCGGTCAGGACGTTGAAGCTTACATAGACAGAATTGTTGTACGAAGCGGGTTCTTTAACGTATATGTAATAGGAGCGCCGATAGGAGGGGAAACCACCATTGCACCGGAACAAAGGACTTACCAATGGACTACTACTCCGGGAATTCGTTTTTTTCTTCAAGACCTTGATACGCCTCGACTAGTATATAACGCGACAGGCAATACAACTNATTCCTTTAATTTACCTGTCATACTCAGCTTTGAAAACAAAATGACAGGAAGACGTTTTAGCCTCACGTATAGGCCACAAGGCAGTACAGATCCCAGCGTTGCTCGTGTCTTCGAGGAAATCAATCTTGACGAAGCCGAGTATGAACCGTAAATACATGGAACAATGAAGAATATAATCCCAACGATTTTTTTTGAAATGAATCTGGACGATGCCGAGTATGAGCCGTGAAAGGAAATGAGAAATGAATAGTAAACAATTATACAGCTGTAACGAGTTTTTCCCGCACCATTTCTTCAACGATCTGCGCAGGTGTTTTTTTCAGGGCAGCAGCTTTGGATATGAGGGATGAACAGTTAAATAGCCGCAGCCATTTCTTTTTGAATAAGCTGCCGCTTCGAACCTTTGGTTAGTTTCG
>WQSN01000006.1 GCA_009787835.1 Treponema sp. | reverse complement strand
GTTGAAGATTTTTGCGCGTCGCTTAAGGCCGGAAAAAGCGGAATTGGGCCTATTACCTCTTTTGATACAACTGAATTTGACGTAAAGATCGCCGGAGAGATCAAAAATTTTGATCCCAGCCTCTGGATGGACAAGAAAGAAGCGCGTAAAATGTGCCGCTTTACCCAGTTTGCCGTAGCAGCGGCGGCGCAGGCTCTTACCCAGGCCGGTCTTATTGACGAAGCCGCAGCGGACGGCAAGCGGCCCGTTAAAAGCGATCCGATGAAAACAGGCATAGTGCTGGGTAACGGTATCGGCGGATTTGAAGTTGTCAGCGAATCGCATAAAAAACTTTTTAACGACGGTCCCAAGAGAATGCTGCCGCTTACAGTTCCCATGATGATCCCGAACGAAGCCGCTGGCAATGTCTCAATGATTTACGGCGCAAAAGGTCCCGCTTATACCCAGATCACTGCGTGCGCGGCCGGTACTGACGCGCTGGGACAGGCGCTTGATCTTATCCGCAACGGACGCTGTGATGTGGTCATTGCGGGCGGCACGGAAGCGACAATCGTTCCATTCGCTGTCGGGGGTTTTCAAATGCTCAAAGCGCTTTCTACAAAACGGGCGGGAGAGCCGGAAAAGGCATCACGTCCGTTTGATGCAGACCGTGACGGTTTTGTGATAGCTGAAGGTTCCGGCGTTCTGATCCTTGAAAGCGAAGAACACGCGAAAAAACGCGGCGTAAAAATATTGGCGGAGCTTGCAGGATACGGCGCGACAGCAGACGCTTTTCACATAACGTCTCCCGATCCTTCAGGAGCAAGCGGCGCTGCGGCTGTTAAACTCGCAATTGAAGATGCCGGCCTTAAACCGGAAGACATTCAGTATTATAACGCTCACGGCACATCAACGGAGATTAACGACCCCACAGAAACAAAGATGCTTAAAATCGCCTTTGGCGATCACGCTTACAAGATGAAGATTTCCAGCACCAAGAGCATGCACGGCCACTGCATCGCCGCAGCCGGAGCAATCGAAGCCATCGCCTGTATTCTCGCGATACGAGACGGTTTTTATCCGCCAACCATCAATCTGGACAATCCCGATCCTGAATGCGACCTTGATTATGTTCCCAACAAAGCGCAGTACGGCGAAATAAATATCGCGGCATCGGGTTCGCTTGGTTTCGGCGGACATAACGGCGTAGTAATATTGAAGAAATATCAGTGAGGAACCAAATGAGTAACGAAATTGAGAACCTGCTGCCGCACAGAGAACCTTTTCTGTTTGTGGATGAAATTATCGAAGCAAGCGAAGAAAAAATCACCGCGAAACATATATTTACTGAAAACGAATTTTTCTTTAAGGGACATTTTCCGGGTTACCCTGTTGTGCCGGGCGTGGTATTGATTGAAACAATGGCTCAGTCCGGCGGAGCAGGCATACGCAAACAGGGAATCATTGGCGGCGGTAATCTGTTTTTCCTCGCTACAATTGACAAGGTAAAATTCCGCCGCCAGGTTCGTCCCGGCGAAGAAGTGCGCAGTGAAATTGAAAATCTGAAGATCACGCAAAAAGTGATCAAGCAAAGAGGCAGAGCGTATGTCGGCGATGAACTTGCCGCAGAAGCCGAATGGATGTGTCTAATCGCGGAGAAACTATAATGCCTGTTAAACCAATGATTCGCAATAACCTGTGTCTGAACGCTCATCCTGACGGGTGTGCGGCAAGCGTGCAAAAACAGATTGATTACGCGAAAAAAAATTTATCGCCAGAAAATAATCCGCCAAAACTCGCGCTGGTTATCGGATGTTCCAACGGTTACGGGCTTGCGAGCCGTATTTGCGCGGGCTTCGGATATAAAGCCGTTACTGTAGGTCTGTCTCTGGAAAATGAACCAACAGAAAAACGCTACGGTACTCCTGGTTTTTACAATAACGAAACTTTTGATCGCGAAGCTGTAAAAGAAAAACTTATATCCGTAACGCTTAACGGCGACGCATATTCAGATGAAGTTAAAACAAAAACCGCTGAAGCTGTCAGGCAGGCCGCAGCCAAAGCGGGAATCCCAGCAAAAATTGATTTACTAGTTTATTCGCTTGCATCTCCCGTAAGAACTGATCCTAAAACCCGTTATATGTATAAATCTGTTATCAAACCGATCGGCGCTCCGTATTCCGGAAAAACGCTTAACATGATGGACGGAACATTCAGTATTGCGGAAGCGGGAGCGGCTACAGAAGATGAAATTAATAATACGGTAAAGGTAATGGGCGGCGAAGACTGGCAGATGTGGATGGACGCGCTTGACAGTGAAGGGCTTCTGTCGCTGCAAACACGCGCTATTGCGTATACCTACATTGGTCCTGAATTATCATGGGCTATATATAAAAACGGAACCATAGGCAGGGCAAAAGAAGACCTTGAGCGCGTCTGCCGTGAAATAAATGAAAAGTTTTCCGCACAAAAAAAAATCCGCGGCGCATGGATTTCCGTAAACAAGGCGCTCGTTACGCGATCAAGCGCGGTAATTCCGATCATTCCGTTTTATATTTCATGCCTCTTTAAGGAGATGAAACGGATGAATCTCCACGAAGGCTGCATTGAACAAATTGTCAGGCTCTTCCGCGACCGCCTCTACACGCCGGACGGACAGGTTCCCACAGACAGCGAAGGGCGAATCCGCATTGATGACCTTGAAATGCGCGATGATGTCCAGAAAGCAGTAACGGAAAGAATGAAAATCGTCACGCCGGAAAATGTATTTACAGAAACAGACATCGCTGGTTTTAAACACGATTTTCTTGAACTGCACGGCTTCGATGTAGCAGGCATAAATTACGAAGCGGATGTTTAAACTTTTTTTAACTGATCGACGCGGCTATTATCCTAAATAATCTGATAATCTGCGATAACATTGATTTACAATATGTTTATGCATGATATCAATTTCATCGCCCAGTTCATCAATCAGCGATTCAAGACTGGAGAGGCTTTCATTTACGCTTGTATAGAAGCCGCGTGACGCCCGCAGCCAGAAATTTCCAGCGCCGTCTGTAAACAGACCTAGGAATCCCAAATCTTTTGAGCCTCTTTTCCATACGACAGGCTTTACAAGATCATCCATGTAATCCAATAACGCTGCAAAATCTTCCGTGATGTTAAATGTTCCTTTTCTGGGCCATGCTCGTGTAAATGCGCCTTCCACATCCAGAACAGGCGTGAGTGAAAGGATAAGTTCAAGTTTTTCTCCCGCGAGCAGTCCGTATTGATTGTTTACTATAATTTTTCCTTTTAATCCTCTGTAAACAGTGTCAGTGGAAATTTTATCGCGAATACTTACAAGTTTTTCCCATGGAAGCAATACTGTTTTCTTTCCTTTGGCGGTGATAATTTCAAAAACTTCGCCCGAGATTTTAATATTATTCGTAAAATCTCTCGCCCTTTTCAGTCTGATATGTTTTGATTCGCCTGTTCTTTCGGAACGCGGGTCATACTCGGCGAAAAATCCCGGTCTTATCCGCTCCAGCACGGATCTTGAAAGCGGAGACACCGACATCGCGTACATTCTTGATGTGCGCACTATTTCTCCGGCTACAATGAACGGCGGATCATTGCGGAACATTACAGATCCGGGATGAATAATAATTTTATCCGCTGTTAATGTACGGTATGTGCCGATCTTCCCGCGTCCTTCCTTAACGCAGACAAATTGAATCAATCCGCGTCCGATGCAGCATAAATAATCATCAATTTCGCTTCCCGTAATCAATTGCGCTCTTCTATACACCGGAATCTTCATTGAAGAGAGAATTTCTTCCAACTGCGCCGTTACATTTACAATTTCCGCCATCGCGCGGTCATCAAGATAATTTTTTTCACAAAATTTTATTTTATTGGTTGAATCATTATAGGATTTAAACAGTTTAAGATACGAAACAAAATCACCAGAGTCATCGCGGAAACGGTGATGCGCCTGACGCGCGTCAGTTTCTTCTCCCGGCGGCAATATATAAGGACTCTGTGTTGATAAAAACGCGGCGGCAATGATAGTTTCCTGTATAACGCCGGGATAACGCAGTATTGCTTCAACAATTATACGCGATTGGCGCGGCGCGAGAGGAAATTCCGTCATCAATTTGCCGGTATTTGATAAACTGCGATCAGGTTCAAGCGCTTCAAGCAGATTTAATGTTTCTACTCCGCCGATAAGACCTGCTTTTTCAGGAGCAGCGATGAAATCAAAGTCTTCAAAATTTGTTATGCCAAGATCCGCCATTCGTAAAATAACTTCTGATAAATCAGTGCGGAAGATTTCTTCAGTGGTGAACAGAGATCGATTCTCAAAATCCTTGCGGGTATATAACCTGTAACATGTTCCTTCGCGCGTGCGTCCTGCTCGTCCCTTGCGCTGATTGGCGGATGCTTTTGATACCGGTGCTTCAATAAGACTAGAAGTAAATGTGCGCGGGTTGTACCAGTTTAATTTCGCCAATCCTGAATCAATTACCGCGGTGATTCCGTCTATTGTAACCGATGTTTCAGCGATATTTGTCGAGATAACAACTTTTGTTTTACCTTTTGGCGCGTTTTCAAAGACTCTTTCCTGTTCTTCCTTGCCAAGCCTTCCGTATAACGGAAGAAGATGCAGATAATTTCCGACTGAACTTAACGCGAGGCGATTCATGCAGTCCTTGATCATTTTTTCTCCTGATAAAAATACCAGTATATCGCCTTCTCTGTTTTCACTGATAAAACGGGTTATAATTGCCTCAATTTTATTCAAAATAGCCTCAAACGCGTCATTATTCGCTTCAATAACAGGATCATAGATCAATGTAACAGGGAAACGCTGCGCGTCAATTTTTACGATGGGACATTCGCTGAAGTATTCAGAAAAAACTTCCGCGTTAATTGTCGCGGATGATATTATCACTTTGAAATCGCGGCGGTTTTCCATTACGCGTTTGAGTAAACCAAGAACAAAATCTATGTTAAGACTCCTTTCATGCGCTTCATCAACGACTAATACACTGTATTTTGAAAGCCATGGATCGAGTTTCATCTCCTGTAAAAGAATTCCATCGGTCATAATTTTTATTTTTGTTTCATGATTGGTCTGATCTGCGAAGCGCATCTTGTATCCGATCAATCCTGGTATGCGTGTTTCTGTTTGACGCGCGATGAATTCACTGACAGACACCGCCGCGATTCTTCTGGGCTGCGTCACTCCGATGATTCCGCTCCGCGCGTATCCGGCTTCATAAAGTATTACAGGCAGTTGTGTTGTTTTTCCTGAACCTGTAGGACTCTCCACTACAAGCGCCTGATTATTTTCAAGCGCGATTAAAATTTTTTCTTGATTTCTATGGACAGGAAGGTCAATATAGTTCATAATAATATCATAACGACTTGATAAAAATTTTCCAAGTTGTTATATTATATTAATTCATGAAACCTAATGGAGGAAAAATAATGGCTAAACAAAAAAATGTATATTTCTTCGGCAACGGAAAAGCTGAAGGAGATGCAAAAATGAAAAATGAATTGGGAGGCAAAGGCGCAAATCTTGCCGAGATGACCAATCTTGGAATTCCTGTTCCACCGGGCTTTACAATTTCTACGGGCGTCTGCGCTTCTTATTATGAGAACAAGGAAAAATATCCTGCAGGTATTAAAGAAGAAGTGGAAGCCGGTCTTAAAAAACTTGAATCGGTAATGAAAAAGAAACTTGGCGATCCGAATGATCCGCTTTTGGTTTCTGTGCGATCCGGCGCGGCAGTATCCATGCCTGGCATGATGGATACAATCCTTAATCTTGGGATGAGCGATAAATCTGTTAAAGGACTTGCAAATAAAACTGGCAACCCGCGTTTTGCGTGGGATGCGTACAGAAGATTTATTCAGATGTACGGTGATGTTGTAATGGGCGTAGATCATGATCATTTTGAAGAAGCCCTTGATGTAATTAAAAAAAATAAAAAAGTAGAACTTGATACCGCTCTTTCAGCCGCGGATTTGGAAAAACTTGTCAGTGACTACAAAGTAATTGTAAAAAAACATACCGGAAAAGATTTTCCTCAGGAACCGCTTGAACAGCTTTGGGGTTCCATTAACGCTGTCTTTGGTTCATGGATGAATGAAAGGGCGATTAAATACAGACAGATTAATGATATCCGCGGTCTTTTAGGAACTGCGGTAAATATTCAATCAATGGTGTTCGGAAATTTCGGCGATGATTCCGGAACGGGCGTTTGTTTCAGCCGCGATCCAAGCACAGGCGTTAATGAATTCTACGGTGAATATTTAATGAACGCGCAGGGAGAAGATGTTGTCGCCGGTATCAGAACGCCGGAAAGAATTTCCACTCTTGAAAAAAAGAATCCCGTCATCTATAAACAGTTAATCGGAATTAAAAATAAACTTGAAAAACATTTCAGAGACATGCAGGACATGGAATTTACGGTACAACAGGGAATTCTGTACATACTGCAGACACGTAACGGCAAACGCGCCGGAACTGCGGCGGTAAAATGTGCTGTAGATATGGTAGCCGAAGGTTTAATCGATAAAAATACCGCGATATTGCGCGTAACACCAGGCCATCTTGATCAGCTGCTTCATCCGATGATCGACGCGCAGGCGAGAAAACAGGCGAAATCGCTTACAAGAGGATTGAACGCGTCTCCGGGCGCTGCTACAGGAAGAATTATTTTTTCCGCGAAAGACGCGGAAGCCTGGCACGAAAGAGGCGAGAAGGTAATGCTGGTTCGCAAGGAAACAAGCCCTGAAGATATCGGCGGAATGGTTGTATCGCAGGGTATTCTTACATCAAAAGGCGGCATGACAAGCCACGCGGCAGTAGTCGCGCGCGGCATGGGCACTCCGTGTGTCGCAGGAGCGAAGAGCGTAATTGTAATGGCGGGCGGTAATGTTGAAATCGGCGGTAAAACTTATAAAGAAGGCGACTGGATCACCATCGACGGTTCTTCAGGCGATGTATACGACGGAAAACTGCCTCTTGTCGCGCCGACATTCTCCGATGATATGGAAAATTTCCTTGAGTGGTGCGACAGTGTGCGCGCAGCTTCAGTCCGCGGAAAGATTAAAGGATTTAATGTCAGAACCAACGCGGATCAGCCGGAAGACGCGAAACGCGCGTTTGATTTCGGCGCGCAGGGCATCGGACTTTGCCGCACAGAGCACATGTTTTTTGACAAAGAAAAACTTATTCACTTCCGCGCAATGATTGTAGCGGATACCGAAGAAGAACGGAAGAAACAGCTTAAAAAAATTCTTCCCCTGCAGCAAAAAGATTTCCTGGGAATTTTCAAAGCAATGGAAGGACGCCCTGTAACAATCAGGCTTCTGGATCCGCCGCTTCATGAATTTGTACCTCACATAAAAGAAGAAATTGATGAACTCGCATCTCACCTGAATATTGATCCGGCAAAGTTAACCGCAAAAATCGGCACTCTTATTGAAAGCAATCCGATGCTGGGTCATCGCGGCTGCCGTTTAGCCATTACATATCCTGAAATTTATGACATGCAGGTTGAAGCAATCGCTCTTGCCGCAGTTGAATGCGCAAAGCAAAAGATTCCGGTGCATCCTGAAATAATGATCCCCCTTGTTGTCACACCGAGAGAACTTAAAGTCCTTCGTCCAAGAACAGAAAAGATTCTTGAAAGAATATTTAAAGCAGCAGGGGTAAATGTGCCGATATCTATAGGAACGATGATCGAAGTTCCACGTGCGGCAATTCGCGCAGGAAACATTGCGGAGTTTGCAGACTTCTTCAGTTTTGGAACCAATGATCTTACGCAGATGACATTTGGTTTCAGCCGGGATGATGTCGCGTCATTCCTGCCGATTTATCTGCAGAAAAATATTCTGGATGATGAACCATTCCAGACAATAGATCAAAACGGAGTCGGAGCGTTAGTAGAACACGCTATTGAAGAAGGACGAAAAACAAAGCCGGATCTCAAGATTGGGATCTGCGGAGAGCACGGCGGAGATCCTGCATCTATAGATTTCTGTTATAGATCGGGCCTCAGCTATGTATCATGTTCACCATTTCGGGTACCGTTAGCGCGTCTTGCAGGCGCGCAAGCGGTTATAAACAATTCCGGAAATAAAATAGTCAATAAAAAAAAGGGAGGGGAACCTGCGAAGACTGGTCAACCCGTCTCTGCCAAGGTGAATGGCGGAAAAAAACCTGCAAAGGGGGACAAAAAAATGGCAGTAACATCTGCAAAGCCTGCGGTAAAAAAACCCGTAGCAAAGAAAACTGCGGAAGGTAAGAAAACCGCAGCCGTAAAAAAACCCGCAGCGAAGAAAACTGCGGCAGCGAAGAAGCCTGCAGCGAAGAAACCCGGTGTAAAGAAAGCAGTTGGAGCGAAAAAACCAGTTGCGAAGAAACCTGTGGTTAAGAAAGCAGCAGCGAAAAAACCAGCAGCCGCAAAGAAACCTGCAGTGAAGAAAGCCGCAGCCGCAAAGAAACCGGCAGCCGCGAAGAAACCAGCAGTGAAGAAGCCGGCTGCTACGCCCAAGAAACCAGTTCTATAAAATAAGGTTTTTTGGTTATATAAAAATATTTTATAAAAAAGGCCTGATTATGAGCAATGCTCAGGAGATCAGGTCTTTTTTTTGCATAGCAGCAAAAGCAGTCTGTACAAATTAAAACATATCATTATTACATTTATCTAAAAAAAAATTAAACGCAGACTGCGCAAATCACTGTCAGGGTCATAAACGGCCGTGACCGTCTACAACGCACACTTTGGTGTGGCATTATACGCGATCCACGCCGAATGCCCCTGCCAGAGATTTACGCAGCCTGCTTTATTCATTATAAATTCATTTTATAGTTAAAGTATCACTATTAAAGACCAAATTCATGGTTAATTTCCCGTAAAGAAAATGTTTCAGAAATTAATTACCCCTTAGGAGTGATTTTCCTGCAGATCGAGTATATTACTTGAGGCGAGGTTGTTGATTGGATTTTGGTTTTATGATCGGTAACTTTGCCAGATACCCCTGGCCTCTTTTGCCCTTCTGGTTATTTCTTTCCAATTTTGCGCGTTAATAAGTTCCTTGGCTGCTATCCAGCTACCGCCGATTGCCAGCACAGGCTTGAATCGCGCGTAACCATGCAAATTCTCCGGAGTAATGCCGCCAAGGGGGATGTATTTAACGCCTAAATGATTGTATGGGCCGTTTATATTTTTTAAAAACGCCAATCCGCCCATGCCTTCCGCCGGAAAAAATTTAACAAGGCGGCATCCAAGCGTTATGGCCAGATCAAGCTCGCTGGGCGTCGCGATTCCCGGTGCAAACGGCAAATCCACCGCGATAGCTTCCTTTACAATTTCAGGATTAAGTCCCGGAGATACGCCGAAACGGACGCCAAGTTTTTTTACCGTTTCAGCCTGCCCCTTTTCAATTATTGTTCCAATCCCCATATACATTTGCGGAACTTCCTGCGCGATTTGTACAATTGAAGGGAGCGCTGCCTGCGTGCGTAAAGCCAGTTCAATAACAGTAACCCCGCCTTCCAAAAGCGCCTTCGCCAGCGGAACCGCGTTCTGCTCGGATTCAATTTCCAGAACAGCGATAATACCTTCCCTCTCTATCCTATCCTGAACGTCTTTTGACATGGTTAATTTCATATTAACTTAATTATTTCAAAATGATATAAAGTCTTGTTTGATCTCTGACTCCGAGCATACCGTGGGATACCTCGGTAAGCCATGCTGTTTCATAACTGGCTTCATCACTGCCAAAACCCAAACCTATCAGATAACTGTATATCTGCTCATTAGTCCATTCAACCGGGGTATATTCCTGAAAGTTATTGGTTTTTTCCCAATCAAACCCGAATGATGTAAGATAAATCCTGCGATAGTATTTATCCTCCAGGTATCCGAAGTTGCTGTCAGAAGGGGAAAAGTTAAAAGTTTTATAATAGATTGTATATACAGGCGGAGCGCTTGGTTCTGCGCTGCAGCCGGATAATATCATAATAAAAACAAATGTTATCAATAACATTCCCATAATTATTTTTTTGTAATTCATTTTTTCCTCCTAATCATATAATAACCCGACAGCTCCATAAAATGCCATAACATCCGCGAAAGTGAGTTCAACAGCGGAGTTGTTCAGCAAAAATTTCAGAACAGATATAATATATCATTATTCCGGCAATTAGTCCAGAATAAGTAATATTTATTATTAAAGACTTGTGAAGCATTTATTTAAATATTGAGATTTTTTATAAACATTATTATCTTTATTAACAGGGGAAAATACAATGGATTACAGCAAATTTACAATTAAGGCGCAGGAAGCTCTGAGTGAAGCTACCGCCATTGCGCAGAAAAACGATCATTCGCAAATTGACAGCGAACATCTTTTATTGACGCTGCTTCGCCAGGAAAACGGGATTGTTCCGCCCATTATCGAAAGGATTGGCGGCGATGTTGACGCCCTGTGCGCCGATATAAAGGTGCTGGTAAAACAGGCGCTGAAAATTTACGGCGAGGCGGCGCAGATCTTTTTTTCTCCCGCGCTGTCAAAGATACTGGCAAAAGCCGAGGTAGAAGCTTCGGCGTTAAAAGACGAGTATGTCTCTACAGAGCACATTTTAATCGCCATTGCCGCAGGCGAAGGCAAAGCGTCGGATCTGTTAAAAAAACACGGCATCAGCAAGAACGCGATTCTTGACGCGTTAAAACAGGTCAGGGGAAATTCCCGCGTAACAGATCAAAGCCCGGAGGAAAAATATCAGGTTCTGGATCGCTATTGCCGCGATTTAACAGCGCTGGCGCGTCAGGAAAAACTTGATCCGGTTATCGGGCGGGACGAAGAGATCCGCAGGTGTATGCAGGTGCTTTCCCGCCGTACAAAGAACAACCCGGTGCTTATCGGTGAACCCGGCGTGGGAAAAACCGCAATTGTCGAAGGACTCGCGCGGCGGATTGTCGCAGGCGATGTACCGGAAGGGTTAAAGGGAAAAAAATTACTGGCGCTGGATCTGGGCGCGCTGGTCGCGGGAGCGAAATTCCGGGGGGAATTTGAGGAACGCCTGAAAGCTGTGATTCATGAAGTGCAGGCGGAAGACGGAAAGATCATTCTCTTCATTGATGAACTTCATACGCTTGTGGGAGCAGGAGCCGCAGAAGGCGCTACTGACGCTTCCAATCTGCTAAAACCCGCTCTCGCGCGCGGAGAGCTTCGATGTATCGGCGCGACAACATTGGATGAATACCGTAAGCATATTGAAAAGGACGCGGCTCTTGAACGGCGTTTCCAGCAGGTATACACGGCAGAACCTTCGGTAGAAGACACTATCGCGATTCTGCGCGGGCTTAAGGAACGTTATGAAGTTCATCACGGCGTGAGAATCAAGGATGAGGCGCTTGTGGCGGCCGCAAGTTTATCCAGCCGTTATATTACAAGCCGCTTTCTGCCTGACAAAGCGATTGATCTTGTTGATGAAGCCGCTAGCCGCCTTAAAATGGAACTGGATAGCCGCCCGACAGAACTTGATAAACTGGAACGAAAACTTTTACAGCTTTCCATTGAAAAACAGGCTCTGTCGCGCGAAGAAGATCCGGCGTCAAAAGATCGCCTGACAAAACTTGAAAAGGAAATCGCCGACCTTGGCGCAGAGCGTGACGCGATGAAAGCCCGATGGGAAAGCGAAAAAATTGATATTCAGAAAATCCGTCAACTTAAACAGCAGATTGAAGAATTAAAAATTGAAGAAACGCGTTATGAACGTGAAGGAGATCTTTCAAAAGCAGCGGAAGTCAAGCACGGAAAAATTCCCGAAGCGGAAAAACAGCTTGCCTTGCTGACGGATCAAATGGAAAAAAAGAGAGAAAATGCATCAGGAGCCGCACTGTTACGTGAAGAGGTAAGCGAAGAGGATATCGCAGGCGTAGTTTCAGCATGGACAGGCATTCCCGTTTCAAAAATGCTGTCGGGCGAACTGCAAAAATACCTGGACCTGGAAAAAGTTCTTGAAAAACGGGTTGTCGGTCAGGATGACGCTCTAGCGGCTGTTTCCGACGCAATCAGGCGCAACAAGGCAGGACTTTCCGATGCCGCGCGGCCTTTGGGATCGTTTCTTTTCCTGGGACCTACTGGCGTCGGCAAAACAGAACTCGCAAAAACATTGGCTGATTTTCTTTTTAATGACGAAAAAGCCCTTACCAGAATCGACATGAGCGAATACGGAGAAAAACATTCGGTAAGCAGATTAATCGGCGCGCCTCCGGGATATGTCGGTTATGAACAGGGCGGCCAGCTTACAGAAGCTGTCAGGCGCAGACCCTACAGCGTGATCCTTTTTGATGAAATTGAAAAAGCGCATCCTGAAGTATTCAATGTATTTCTGCAAATACTCGATGACGGCCGGCTGACAGACGGACAGGGAAAAGTTGTCGATTTTAAAAATGTAATCATCATTATGACCAGTAATCTGGGATCTGACATGATCCTGGAAGCAAAGACGCCTGAAGCGGCGCTGCATTCAGCGTTACGCGACAAGCTTCTTGAACTTCTTAAACAGAGTTTCAGGCCGGAATTTTTAAACCGCATTGATGAAACCGTAATTTTTAACAGGCTTGGCAGAAGTGAAATCGGTAAAATAGTTGATATTCAGCTTGCGAGGCTCACTCGGCTTCTGTCTGAACGCAAGATCACGCTAACAGTAACAGATGCGGCAAAATCCCTGCTTGCAGAGCGCGGATACGATCCGCAGTTCGGCGCGCGTCCGTTAAAAAGAACAATACAGAACGATTTGGAAAACCCGCTGGCAAAAAAGGTGATCGCCGGCATTATCCGCGAAGGCAATACTGTCACCGCTGATGCCGCTTTGGACGGCATTATTTTCAGCTCATAATCGAACAGTTTTAATTGGCTATTCGCCTAAAAATGGCGAGCAGTTCAGCGCCGTGTATTGGCGGCGCAGGATTAAAATTTCTGCCGTCAGGCAAAGACATCAGCTCAGTCTCTACGCAGCCCAGTATTGAATCAAAGAAAGGCGAAAGCAGCGGGACATCCGCTATCGGGCTGCGCGGGTTTGTCATTGTCGTGTAACGCGCGGAATAACGGGACAGAAGGCCGCGGTTCGCCCTTGATTCCGCGTATAAATGCCAGGCAAACCAGGCGGCTCCTGATCGTGTAACAATTTCATCCGCGCGGGGTTTCGCGGCAGGCCATTCGTTTTCGTTGATGTTCTGCGTATAGGGAATAAAAGCGCGGTCAAGAAGACGGTTAAAAAATTCAGCGTCGGTAATGTCTCTGCCGCCGCTTATGAAACGCAGAAGCTGAGTCTCATTGTTTACAATGGATATGCAGTCTTTCCAGCTAACGCCTTCCTGTACCAAAAGTCCCATTGTTCCCGCGGCCGCGTCTGTGCTATTGCGCAGTTCCCAGGCGCGGTTGCGGCCAGTTTCATAACTTTTCTGATAAATGCTGACAATTCCGGAAGTAAACGCGGTATCAAAAGCGCCTGCCGCCTCGGCAAAACGGTTTAATTCCGCAAGAGAGCGGCCTCTTTCAATTTGCAGCTCTCCAAATCCGCTTGCCTGATTACCGGTTTTCACTAATTCATTATTAACAAGTTCAAGCCTTTTTTCAGGGTCTCCTTCAAGACGGATACCCAAAATAACAGAAGGAATATTTTGCGGAGACGCCGCCTGAGACTGACGGTACAATCTCTGCGCTTCACTGTACCTTCCTTCCAAAATGGCGAGCCTGCCTGACCATGCCATAAGTTCACCGGAATAATTAATGTCGGCGGAAGGTTTTTTTTCCAGTTCGCTTATCATCCGCCTTGCCTGAGACAATTCATCCTGTCTCCTGCGAGCCTCTGTTCCTCCCAGAGCCTCAAGGGGTACGATCATTTCAACCAGTTCCGCAAGATTGTCCTGCGCCTGTTCTATATGGACGATATCAATTACTATATCTTCGCGCTGCTGCTGCTGCTGTTTTAATGTAGTGCAGGATGAAATCACTGCCGCTGTAATTAACATCAGCAGGATCGTTATGTGCTTTTTAATCATTGAAAACTCCTATCTGAACCGCCACCGGTAAAGCCGCATATCCATTCCCATGCCGAAAATTTCAGCTTTTTTTGAGTTTTGCGCTTCAATAAACAGCGGTTTACCCCATACAGGCAGCGGAAAACCCTCCAGCGAACGGAAGTTACGTGAAAACGCGTACAGCGTGTTGCCTTCGCCTGTGATAAAAATTTCCGGAATTTTATCGCCATTGCAGTCAAAGACTGTAATATAACCTTCTTCCATTACGGAAAAATTCGCGATCTGCTGGGACAGAACTTCGCCCGAAAGGCTTGCGCGAAACAGAGTTCCGTTAGCTGAAATAAGCCACAGATATTCGCCGTCAAATACGGGCTGCTGGTAAAATATACCGTCAATAATCAACGGAAACGACGCCATGGGGAACGCATTTACATCATAAACCGATAGCTCCCCCGCCTGGCTGACAAAAGCCGCATACACAAGATTGTTATGCGCAAATAACAGCGGGGAGCCGAAACCGATGCCTGAGTCAGCGTTTAAATCATCATGCCCCGAAAAACCGGAAATGGGCGCGGGCCAGCCGGGCAGAGATCTGCCGTCCGCGTCAAGAAGCCAGATTTCGCCGAAAAAGCTCTTTGGGTATACAGCCGCGTAGGATACAGAAGCGCCTCTCCCCGTTTCAATTGTAATAAAGGAAGGAGGAGAGCGGAGAGCCGAAAAAAATGAGGTTTCCCATTTGCTGCGCCTGCCGTCCGCGTCAATAATGTGCACATCTCCGTCCTCATCGCAGAGGTAAAGCCTGCCGTTATACGACACAGGAGAAGATGATAGCCTCAAGCCCGTAAGCAGAGGAAAACCCTGCGCCGCTTCCATATTTCCGCTGACAAGCGTAACGCGTCCACGGTCGCTTACCACCCATGCGTTATCATCAAAAGCGGGAACAATCCAAAGCTGCCCCTGACCTGTCAGTTCATGAATGGAGTTATCTGACATATCAACGGAAATTGCAGCGCTGCCCTGCGTAAAAAACACGCGGCCGCCGCCGCCGTAAATTTGATTCGAAGGTCTTCCACCGGTTTCCAGGGGATAACCCTTTACAGGAGTCACGCCGTTTCCTGAACCTGGAATTAAAGACAGTGAAACTTCAACAAGGCCCCTGTTAATGCTTACACGCGCCAGTCCCTGCCTGTATACGCTCAAAAATCCGCTTAAAATTGTGTTTCCGCGCAGGAAGAAAGGCATGGACACATCCAGCGAATAGTACAGGCTGAACGCGCTTGCGTCTGTTTTACCTCCCGCGATATTCCTCCACGCGGCGGTTTTTGGCAGCACATCATTTCTCTGGATTGCACGTAACGCAGAAAGAAGGGTTTGCGCGGATTCGGATGCAAGCAAACAGTCTCCGTAAATATAGTAATAGGGCGAAGGCAGAATTAGATCCCAGTAGCGCAGCAGTGACTGAATGAAATCCGGAATCTCAATACGCGGAATTCTGACTCCGTCAAGATTCAAGGCGGCGCTCTCATTAATTAAAATGGATCTGAACGCCCGGTTAAAAACTTCCTGGCGTTTTCGCTCATCCGTGATTTGAACTGCATAGACAGGAGAGGGACGGCCTTCCATTCCGAAGACGGCGAATTCTTTCCCTGACCAGGAAAAAAGCAGATCATCCAGAGTAAGTCCGAACAGTCTGCGGGAAGAAGCATCCGCGCGCCTTATGGTTTCATCCAAACCCGGAGTAAAAACAAGCGAAGCCTGGTAAAGTTCGGCCAGCGTTCCTGCGGACAGAACTGTCGCGTATTGGGATTCTGAAGGAAGGCGCTCTGTAATGTCTGACGCGCCGGAACGCTGTTCAAGCAGGCGTTTCAATGCGGCCTGACGCGATGAAAGGGGAGCCGTTAAATGCAATTCCAGTTTTTTGGGAAATACGGAAAGACCGGCTTCTATTGCGGAATCAATTCCGATATTGTTCAAAACCTCCGCTATTACTTCATCCTGTTCAGCCAGCAATCCCCTGATAAAATCAGGAGAAAGAGTCATAACCGCGTCATAACCTGAAGGATTGATATTTCTGAATGCGGCTGTACTTGCCTGAATATTCGCGCGTAATTCAAAAATAGAGGAGTTGTCGGTGAAATAAAGCAGATTACGGCAGCGGCCGATGAAAAATGTCTTTCCCTGCGCGCGGTATTCAAAACGGGAATTTTTACCGGCTTTCACATAGTACAGATTGGGAACATTGATAAAACCGGAAATAACGGGCAGGATGCGCAAAAGCGGCGAGAGAAAACCCATGTCTAAAGCGGCCTGCATCGAACCTGTTGATAAAAGCGCAAACTCCAGATTTCCCCGCGCGGCAGCGCGCAGCAGCCGGTTTTTAAGGAGGGGATTTTCATTTAAATTCTCAATAACCGAAACAGCCTGAGCCAGCGCAGGTACGGCGGAAATTTCATGCAAAGATTCATGGGATAAAATTCTTTCCAGCAGATCCAATGGATTGGATACGCTGAGACGGAAAGTTGCGGTATTATAAATAATGGAATCCGCGCTGACCCGTCCAATCAGGGAAAGGGCAGCCCATGTAAGCGTTATGAATACAAGAACACCAGCAAAAATTATCAAAAATTTTAATAATCGTTTTGGTTTTTTGCTGCTCTCCCTGCTCATGTTGTTTATTGTAAATTATTAAAGTTAAATCAGCAACCGCGCCATTGGATGGCGTTTATTCGTCAGATGGTATGGTTTCGTGTTCTTCAGACGCAGATTGACTGTTCACAGTTCTGGCAAAAAGAAGCGCCTGGATAATGCCAAGGATATAGTCCTGCTGCTGCTCACTGAGTAACGAGAAGTCGCTGCATACTTTTTTTAGTTTCTCTTCCTGAATCATACTGCTCCTCCGCAGGGAACCGAAGTCACCGCATCCCGCTCTGTATGTGAGTATAATATATTATTTTAATAAGAATTGTAAATACATTATTACTAATACTTCAATTTATTGAAATAACCGCAATATTATAAAATAATGTTCATACTCAAATTGTAAAATATAACCTTGCATAGTGAGTCCCGATGTAATATGATTCAAATATGACAATCAGTAAACGTATAAGGCGCTTGAGGCAGACTTTAAATATGTCACAGGTTGAATTCGCAAGAGCAATTTATATAAGCAATGGGTATATCGCGGAGCTGGAATGCGAACACAGGAGAGTAAACGAACGGATAATACATTTGATATCACTGACATTCGGCGTTAACGAAAAATGGCTGAAAACCGGCGAAGGCGAAATGTTTTTCAGAACTCCCGGAGAAAAACTGCAGCGTATGGTTGGATTATTTAACGAACTGCCGCCAAAGTTCCAGGATTATGTCATGCAGCAAATAGAACAATTGTTAAATGTCACAAAAAGCGCATGAATTTTTAAATGATTCCCCTTTATAAACTTGATAAGCTTCCAAGGACACAGAAGCTGCGAAAGATAGCGAAATTTTTTACGTTTGTTGAAAACCGCATCGCGGCGCAGCATAATGTAAATATTTTTACCGCCTCAGAAATTTGCTTTTTTAAGGACGCCGCCAGACTGCTTGCGGAAGACGGGCTTTTTCAGCCCGAGGCCAGGAATGTTTTTAATGATGCGGTGTTTGTTTTTGAACAGGCGGCATCTTATAACAATTGTGACATTTCCAGGTTTCGGCGGGCTTTAAACAGCGTAAAACATATTCTGTTATCTGAAACAAGCCGCGATCAGGCGGACTGGGATTTCACCTGCGCCGGCGGCTGCCTGGATCCTTTAAAGCGGCGCGTTTTCGAAGGCATGTTTGTATACCTCGAAGATATACGCTCTCCGTTTAATGTCGGCGCAATGTTCCGCACCGCAGAAAGTTTCGGCGTGGAAAAAATTATCCTGTCTCCATTCTGCGCCGACCCGCGCCACAGACGCGCAGAAAGGACAGCAATGGGCTGCGTGGATTCCGTCCCATGGGAGCGGCAGGAACTTTTTACTGCGTCATCCGCCACGCTGCCATACCCTGTTTTCGCCCTGGAAACCGGAGGCATCTCAATTTCAGAATTTCCTTTCCCCCGCTCCGGCCTTTTAATCGCCGGTTCTGAAGAACTGGGAGTAAGTCCGCACGCTTTAGATGCCGCAGACGCTTCACTTGGCAGGGTATCAATCCCCAGTTACGGCGCAAAAGCTTCATTAAACGTTTCAGTAGCATTCGGAATTGCACTGCATATTTGGGGTAATAAATTAATGTTATCTGAAGAATTGTAGAATCATCTTAAATTAATGAAAAACCGCTTGACAATTTTAATTAAAAATCGTAATATATTATTCACGGGAAAATTCATGACTATCAGATTTTTTACAGAGAAAAAAATTAAAAATTCCGGAACATCCTCCAGTAAACGTGCGGCGTGGGAATGGCCGCAGCGCGGCCAACTCTAATATAAATACCTATTGCCGGTCCAACGGCAAACATCTAAATCAATATAAATTATAACAATGCTGCACAGCATTTTAAGAGAAAGACTTGGTTAAGTCATAAGGCAAATATAAATTTGTCAAAATTAAATTTAATGGAGAAAGAAATGAATAATAAAATTCCAACAAGAATCTACCTTACAGAAGATGAAATGCCGAAATTTTGGTACAACCTGAGGGCGGATATGAAAAACAAGCCGGATCCCATACTGCACCCCGGAACACTGAAACCTGTTACCGCCGATGATCTTGCGCCTGTATTTTGCAGGGGCGTAATTGAACAGGAGCTTGACGATACCACCCGTTTAATTCCAATTCCGGATGATATTCAGGATTTTTACCGCGCGTACAGACCATCCGCAGTGATCCGCGCTTATTATCTTGAAAGAATGCTGGATACGCCCGCGGAAATTTATTACAAGTTTGAAGGAACCAACACTTCCGGTTCCCATAAACTTAATTCGGCAGGACCTCAGGGGTATTATGCGAAAAAAGAGGGATTGACTTCCCTGACAACAGAGACAGGCGCGGGTCAATGGGGCACGGCTATGGCGATGTCCTGCGGTTTTTACGGACTGGATTTGATTGTATACATGGTAAAAGTCAGCTCGGAGCAAAAACCTTACCGCAAAGCGCTGATGGAAGCGTACGGCGCAAAAGTTGTCGCTTCTCCTTCCAACACAACAGAGTCAGGAAAAAAAATCCTCGCTGACGATCCGAATACCGGCGGCTCATTGGGCTGCGCAATTTCAGAAGCGATTGAGACTGCGGTAAAAACTGATAAATGCCGTTATGTGCTTGGAAGCGTATTAAATCATGTACTGCTCCATCAGTCGATAATCGGACAGGAAACAAAGATAGCTCTGGACAAATACGGAGTTAAACCGGATATCATCATAGGCTGCGCGGGCGGCGGATCAAATTTGGGCGGACTTATCGCGCCGTTTATGGGAGAGAAACTCAGCGGTAATTCAAACACCCGCTTCATCGCTGTTGAACCAGCTTCCTGCCCGTCATTTACGCGCGGACGTTTTGCCTATGATTTCGGCGATACTGCAAAAACCACTCCGCTGATAAAAATGATGACTTTGGGCAACGGCTTCATTCCGTCCGCAAATCATGCCGGAGGTCTGCGCTATCACGGCATGAATTCCGTTCTGTCTAAACTTTATAAAGACGGTTATCTGGAAGCCCGTTCAGAAGTACAGACCGATGTATTCAGCGCCGCGATACAATTCATGAAGGTGGAAGGCATTCTGCCCGCGCCCGAATCATCTCACGCAATCAAAGCCGCGATTGACGAGGCTCTTGAATGCAAAAAGAAAGGCGAGAAAAAAGTAATTCTTTTCGGTTTAAGCGGAACCGGCTTCTTCGACATGACAGCTTACCAGGCATACAACAACAAAACCATGAGCGATCAGATCCCAGGCGATGCAGATCTTCAGCGCGGTTTTGCGTCGATCCCTGACATCCCAATGAATAAATAACCCTCAGGCGGCAGATAGCCATAAATTAAATCATGGTTATCTGCCGCAATATCTTCCCGTAACATAAAAAAAACTTGCCTCATAAGCCAAATCTTCTTAGATTATAAATAGATACTAAATTAATTCTAAACGGAGGATATATGAATACAGAATTATCAATGGAAAAAACGGCTTTTAAACACGAGCAGCTCATTGGAACCAAATGGACCAGCTGGAGAAAATCATTTGGCGACCGGTTTACGGTTGAATTTGTGGATCAAAGAAACTGCATTTTCACCTCACAGCCGAAAAAATATCCGCTGACATATACTGTCACAGGCGGTCAGATATTTATCAGCAAAATTGACGGGCCGTTTGAACTCAGGGGAAATGTGCTTTATAATAATAATCTTCCCACATTTGAAAAAACCGCGTAATGGAAATTATGTAAAAGTCTGCCGGTGTCAATTACTGAAAACAGGCGATTGACACACAGCTTTTAGCTCACTTCGCTATTCATATCGCAGCGCTTCTATGGGATCAAGTTTTGACGCCTTATTCGCGGGATAGTATCCGAAAAATACGCCGATAACCATTGAGAACAGAACAGCGACGACAATGATAAATATTGACGGCAGCCCCGGACTGCCCAACAAAACCGAACCAATGTATCCCAGACCTACGCCTGTAAGTATTCCTATAAGACCGCCGATGGCGCATATAATAACAGCTTCAACTATGAACTGAGCGCGAATGGCGGAATTTCTTGCGCCTAACGCTTTTCTTGTCCCGATTTCCCTTGTCCGTTCAGTTACGGAAACCAGCATAATATTCATAACGCCGACGCCTCCGACCAATAAGGAAATGCCAGCTATAACAGCCACTGCGATACTCAGTGTCCCAAGCATGCTTGTCATGGTAGACATCATGGCTTCCATGCTGATTGCGTTAATTTCATATCGTGCATTATTGGCATAGTAGGTATTAAAAAAATTCCTTGTATCATTGGTAAATTTCCGCGAATCTGTATCAGCTCCTGCCATAACAGTTATTGATTGATATCCTGCTTCCATTGAATTGATTATTTTGCAGGTGGTTATAGGTATATACAAATTTGTCCTGATGTCTTTTTCAGATGATGAAGCGCCTCCCATCGGCCCCATTGAAATTGAATCTTCATGTTTATAAACGCCTACAATCGTGTATGTCTGCATGCTGTTGTCGGAGTTGATTTTTATTTCCTTTCCAAGCGGACTTTCATTTGCGCGAAACATGTTTTTTACAAGTTTATCTGATACTACCGCCACATAACGGTTCGACTTTATATCGCCTTCCCGCAGGAAACGGCCTTCAATTACATTAATATTATTGACAAGGCTGTATCCTTCATTTGCGCCGGTTATTGTAACATTGGCGTAAAGCCTGTTATCCTGCGCTTTTGCGGAACCGCCGGAGCCTGATAACCCAATCGCCGTAATGCTGCGCTCATACCTTCTTAAATAATTTTCAATCATCTCATCGGAAATTAAATCCTCCGCGGAAATATTCCCGCCTGCCATCTGGGAACCGCGCATTGAATCAGAATCTTTTCGCTGCAGCATTACCATGATATTCGTAGCGCCAAGGCTCTGCATGGATGTTGACACAGAAGCTGTCATTGAATCGCCGACTGTTACAATCGCTATTACAGAGCCGATGCCGATTATAATGCCAAGCATGGTGAGTAACGCGCGCATTTTATTTGTTTTAAGGCCTTCAAGAGCAAGCTGAATGTTTTCCAGTAAAAACATGCTACATTCTCTCCTGCTGCGAAGACGCGCATTCTGTAACTATCTCTCCGTCTTTAATTGTTATTATTCTTTCAGTTTCGCCCGCCAGTTCAGCGTTATGTGTAATTAAAATAATTGTTTTGCCCTCTTCCTTATGAAGCTTGTGGAAAATATCCATAACCATCCTGCCTGTCTGCGAGTCTAACGCTCCTGTCGGCTCATCCGCGAGTATGATGGATGGATTGTTGGCCATTGATCTCGCAATCGCGACGCGCTGTTTCTGTCCTCCAGATAATTCATTTGGCAGATGATTCATCCTATCGCACATTCCAACCATATCCAAAAGTTCTTTCGCGCGCTTTACCCGTTTGGATGCGCCTACCCCGTTGTAAAGCATGGGAATCTCGACATTCCTCAGCGCGTTGCTCCTCGGAATCAAATTAAATGTCTGAAACACAAAACCGATTTTCTGATTGCGGATGTCAGAGAGCTCATTGTCGCCTAACCGGCAAATATCAGCGTCGTCCAGTTTATACTCTCCTGAAGTCGGTCTGTCCAGCGCTCCTATAATATTCATCAGCGTTGATTTTCCCGAACCGGATTGGCCGACAACGGAAACAAATTCACCTTTTTTTATGTTTATATTGATCTTTTTCAGGGCATGAAGCTCATTGGGCGTGCCGATAAAAAAGGATTTAATAATATCTTTCATATTAATTACGCTGTCCACGGCTCGAACCTCCCGTGTTAATATTTATCAGCATCCCGTCACGGACAGAGGAAACATCGCTTATGGCTTTCATTCCGTCAAACAGCTCTGCGCTGAAAATTTCAACATAAAAATCCGTTTCAAGCCCTGTTGTTACATTTATCTGCTTCGCGGTTTGTTTGTTCTGCCCGTTATCCTGCGCTGTGAAAATATAATTTTCACCGTTAGCTGTTGTCATAACCGCGTCATAGGGAACACAATACACATGTTTCTTCTCTTCCAGTATTACATTTAATCTCGCGTTCATTCCTATTTTTAGATCTGTTTCTCTTGATGTAATATAGACCTGTGCCTCAAATTCAACATCGGACTTTGAAGCCGTCTCCCCGCTCATGTCTTTTACCGCGGTCGGGGCTATTTTACTGACAATGCCTTCGTAAACAGAGCTTCCGGTTGAATCGGATTTAATAATTACATACATGCCTGTTTTGACATTGCTTATGTCATATTCCTTTATGGTGGTTTTTATTATCAAATTCTCCGTATCCTCAATGACAAATAACAGACCCGACCCCGATGCTCCTTCCCTGGCGTAAACTGCGGTAACAGTGCCTGATACAGGCGCCCTGATGACAGAATCTCGGAGATGTTTTTCCAGATTTTTTATTACAAGTTCCTGCGTATCAGTGTTAGCTGCAATCGCGTTGTTGTAATTAATCTGCGCGGTCTTAAGCGCGTCTTTCGCCTGTTCCAGTAATCCGTTATAATTATTCAGGGCGCTAGTATATGCGACTTCCGACTGTGATAATTCATTTCCCGAAATAAATCCCCGTTCAAACAGCTCCTGATTGTTTTTGTACGCGTTTTTTTTCATGTCCAGATCAAGCGTTGTGCCGTTTTCCGAATCCTTTAACGCGTCATCGTATTTCTTCTGCGCGCTTTCAAGATTTACGGCCGATATTTGAATCTGCTGCCTCATGCTCTGCACGGACGAGTTCAGCTGCGCTTTCTGCTGCGCTAAATTATTTTCCAAATCCTCGGTATTTAACTCGCATAATATCCGGCCTCTGGCTACCCAGTCGCCAACCTCAACATTTAATTTTTTAACCGGATGGCCAAGGCTGGAATAGACATTGTTTTTTTCAGCGCTTTCCACTATTCCCTTTATGCTGATGCTGTTGATTAGATCTGAAGGATATAACTCAATACAGCTTACAGCCGCCGCCTTGCCGCCTGAGGCCGCGTTTAAAAACGCCAGACACACAAAAATTATGGCCAGCGCGGCAGGTATAATAATCCATATCCTGTTCTTTTTGCTGATTTTCTTCATAAATATACTCCCTGGATTTTACATGATAATGACAGCGGAAGTGAAATGCCATTAACAGGAGATTAATAAAATATAATTTTTTGTTATTTTTGATTTTTTTTGTTGCGGCAAAAATAACTGTAAAATATAATTTTACCATGCAGGGGAAAATTTTAATCATAGAAGACGTAAAAGAGCTTTCCGCCCTGGTTACTCTTTACCTGACCAGGGAAGGTTTCGAGGCGCGCGCCGTACAGAGCGCGGAAGAAGGTTTTTCAGTCATTGAAGGATGGAAACCTGAACTTGTCATTCTGGATATAAATCTGCCCGGCATGGACGGTTTTGAATTTTTACAGGGTTTCAGGAAAAAAAATGACGTTCCCGTACTGATAGTTTCCGCGCGGGACAGCGATGAGGACCAGATAAGCGGCCTTGGGATTGGCGCAGATGAATACATAACAAAACCATTTTCTCCCAAAGTTCTTGTCGCACGCGTCAGGGCGGTATTTCGCCGCGTCAATACGTTAAACGCCACGGCATACGCCGGTTTACAGACCATGGAAAAAAGCGCGGAAGAGTTTTTCAGGTTCGGTCCGTTTGTTTTGGATTATGATTCATGCATTCTTAAAAAAAACGGAAAGAGGATTCCCCTGTCAGCCAGGGAGTACGGCTGTCTTGCCTGGCTCACAGAACACCCCGGTAAACCAATGGATGTGGAAACCATTTATAACGGCGTCTGGAAAAATACTTTCGGCGATCTTACCACTGTAGCCGTTTATATCCAGCGGCTGCGCAGGAAAATGGAAGATGATCCTGTAAATCCGGTATATATTGAAACAGTTCACGGCATGGGCTACCGCTTAAACGCTGGCGCGTAGCAGAAGGCTGCATGAAAATACAAACGCAGGCAAGGCTTTTAATCGCGGGCATTGTGGCGGTTCCGCTGCTAATAATTCTTGCATCGGCTATTCACCGCCAGTTTATTGACGGAGAAGATACATCGGGCTTACCGGCTTATGAAGATATTTCAGTTCTGCTTCAGGAAAACCTTAATGCCAATACATGGGACTCCATGATGAACTACGCAAGACGTTACAGGATCATCGGCGATGTCGTGATTTTTAACGAAAATTTTCTTGTTCTGTATTCTGATATCCCGGCCTTCAGCTCCGGGGTCATTACGGAATGGGAAGATATACTGCCGTTATTGGGAGATAAACAGTTTTCATTTTACTCACTGGGCAGGGAGGAAATTGAAGGCTACATACTTGTCAATTTATATGACAGGCCGGACAGAAACAGGCTGCTTCCAATCTTTATCCCCGCCATTGTTATCATTGTCCTCAATGGCTTATTAACGGTCTTTTCCATCTGCATGTCCATTGTCATCACTCGGAACATTACGCGCTCTGTAAAGGTTTTGGAAATAGCAACCCGCCGTATAGCCGAAGGGGAGCTGGATTATAAAATTGAAGTAAAGGGCAGCAATGAAATTATTTCCCTTACCAAATCGTTAAACAAAATGCGCGACGCCTTGAAAGAGGATGAACTGAGGCGTTCGCGTTTTATAATGGGGATTACGCACGATTTAAAAACGCCCCTGGCGCTGATCAAGGGATATGCCGAAGCGATTGAAGACGGCATCGCATCCGATGCAGCCTCCCGCGCGGAAGCTGTTGAGATCATCACCGCCAAGACGGATCAGCTGGAGAACATGATAAATGATCTTATCAACTATGTGCGCATGGAAACCGGAGAATGGCGGACAAAACTTGAACACATTAGCCTGTCTGTCTTTCTGCATAACCTGGTAAAAATTTTAAAAAATGACGTTGAACTTCTTCAGCATACGCTGATACATGAAATAAACCTGCCTGAAAATATTTTCATTCAAATGGACGAAAAGATCGCCTTCCGCGCTTTTGAAAATTTAATTCACAACGCGGTACGTTATACGCCAAATGGATCCGTTATCCGCCTGATTGGCGCTTTTAAGGAAGGAAACCTTCGCTCATCGCAGGCAGACCCGGATGATGTTTATGATAAGACAATAGAACTTACCGTAAGCGATAATGGGCCGGGACTGGAAAGCGAAGATCTTCCCCATATTTTTGAGATGTTCTACAGGGGCTCTTCTTCCCGGCGGGAACAGGGCATGGGCCTGGGTTTATCGGTAGTCAAATGGGTTGTAGATTACCACGGCTGGTCCATTTCCGCGGTATCGGAAAAAGGGAACGGAACAAATTTTATCATCACAATTCCTGTTATCCGCTAGATATTGTCACGCTGCGCCTTCAAACTGGCTGTTGTAGAGTTCATGGTAGAAGCCGCCCTTATTCAACAGTTCCCTGTGGCTGCCGCTTTCGATAATATCTCCGTCTTTCATTACAAGAATTAAATCCGCGTTTCTGATTGTAGACAGGCGGTGAGCAATAACAAATGATGTGCGGCTAATGGTTATCTTATCCATCGCTTTCTGAATGAGATGCTCGGTGCGCGTATCAACAGAACTTGTCGCTTCGTCCAGGATTAACATCGGCGCGTTTTGAATCATTGCGCGGGCAATTGTCAAAAGCTGCTTCTGCCCCTGCGAAAGATTTGCCTTGTCATTGAGATGCGTGTCATAACCCTGCGGCAAAGTTCTGATAAAACGATGCAGCCCTACGGCTTTGCAGGCGGTCTCTACCTGTTCATCTGTCACACCCTGTTTACAATAAACGACATTTTCCCTGATTGTACCTTCAAACAGCCATGTATCCTGCAGCACCATGCAGAATTGTTCATGCACATTCTCCCTCGGCGTCCGGCTGACCGGAATGCCGTCTAACAGAATTTCGCCGCCGTTAAGCTCATAAAAACGCATTAGCAGGTTAACAATTGTTGTTTTACCGGCGCCTGTGGGTCCTACAATGGCGACCTTCTGCCCGGCTTTAATGCTGGCGGAAAAATTATGAATGATGGTTTTTTCAGGAACATACCCAAACCTTGCATTGCGGAACTCAATATCGCCCTTTATATTGGCAAGCCGCATTGTCTTCTGACTCTCATCTTCCATTTCGCTCTCGTCAAAAAATTCAAATACGCGCTCGCCGGCGGCGGCTGTTCTTTGCAGGTTCTGAAACACCTGTGCAAGCTGCGAGAGCGGTTGAGTAAACAGGCGTATGTAGATCATGAACGCGACAATCACTCCGAATGTAATCGCTCCGCTCATTGCAAGGGCCGCTCCAGCCACGCAGACAGCCACATAGCCGAAGTTGCCGATAAAATGCATAAGCGGCATCATGAGCGACGACATGAACTGGCTTTTCCAGCCTGAATCATAAAGGCTGTTGTTAACTTTTTCAAATACGCGCCTTGCTTCCTTCCTGCCGTTATACGCTTTAACTACATTGTGGCCTGAATATACTTCTTCCACATGGCCGTTGGCTTCTCCCAGATCCTTCTGCTGCCGCGTAAAATATTTTTGTGATTTTTTCATTATGCCCGCCATGCAGGCGAATCCCATAACGCTCGCGCCAATTGCGGTTAACGCCATTATCCAGTTGTTGTAAAACATCATAACGGCGGCGCCCAGAAACATCGTTATGGAAGTTACAAGCGATCCGATGCTTTGATTCATTGTCTGCCCTATCGTATCCACATCATTTGTCACGCGGCTTAAAATATCCCCGTGGCTCACCCTGTCAAAATACTTTAAGGGCAGTCTGTTGATTTTTGCGGAAATACCCGTGCGCATGTTTCTTCCGATATTTTGCGTAACGGTCGCCATCATGTAACCCTGGATAAAATTTAAAAGCAGCGCGGCTGAATAGAAGGCGGCAAGAATAAACCCAATACGCGCGACCTCGTTCATGTCAATAGCGCCTGATGCGGGCAAGCCTTTCATTATTTCATTTGTGATATCCTTCAGCATGTCAGGCCCGATGATCTGCAGTACTGTTCCCATGCCCGCAAGAAAGAGCGATACAATTATCACAGGCATATATCTTTTGCAGTACGTGATTAATTTCTTCCATGTTCCCTTAAAGTCCCTGGGTTTTTCAAAAGCGCCCATGGGGCCTGGATGGCCCATTCTTCTGCGCGGTCTCTGTTCGCTCATGATGCTAGTTCCTCCTCGCTCAATTGGCTCATTGCGATCTGCCTGTACACTTCGCAGCTTTGCAGAAGTTCCCTGTGACGGCCGCGTCCGGCAATCCTGCCCTCGTCAAGCACAATAATTTGATCGGCGTCCATTATGGTTCCGATGCGCTGCGCTACAATCATGCTGGTAATGCCCGCAGTTTCTTTTTTCAGCTCGCTGCGCAGAATCCTGTCTGTTTTATAATCCAGCGCGGAAAAAGAATCGTCAAATATATAAATCTCAGGTTTTCGGCAGATCGCGCGGGCGATTGACAGGCGCTGCTTCTGACCGCCTGAAACATTCGCGCCGCCCTGCGCGACATGCGCCTGATAACCGTTTTCCATGTCTTCCACAAACGCGCAGGCCTGCGCGACAGCGGCGGCTTTTTTAATGTCCTCTTCACAAAAATCATCGCTTCCGTTATCGCCGTACGCGATGTTAGACGAAACTGTACCCTTAAACAGCACCGCTTTTTGCGGCACATAACCTATTTTGTTATGAAGAGCCTCCTGCGTGTACTCGCGTACATTTACTCCGTTAACCAGAATCTCGCCGTCAGTCGCGTCATAAAAACGCGGAACAAGATTTATCAGGGTTGACTTGCCGCTTCCTGTGGAGCCGATAAAGGCGATAGTCTGTCCCTGCTTTACCGTAAAACTTATATCTTCCAGCATATTCTCCGCGGCGTTGGGGTATTTAAAACTTACATTTTTAAATGTAACTTCGCCCTTCATTCCGCTCAGTCCTTCGGATCTGACGCCGTCCAGGATGGAAGGTTTGGCGTCAAGCACTTCGCAGACGCGTTTGGCGGATACGCTTGCGCGCGGGAGCATGATAAATATCATCACAAGCATCATAAATGACATGATCACATACACAGCGTAACTGGAAAAAACCACCATGTTGGAAAAGAGTGGCAGCCTGTCCATTGCCTGCGCCGCGTCAATCAGATGCGCGCCTATCCAGTAAATGGCCAGCGTTATTCCGCTCATGATAAATCCCATTACAGGCATCATGAACGCCATCGCGCGGCTGGTGTAAAGCTGAGTCCCCGTAAGATCATTGTTTGCGCGCTCGAATTTTTCTTCCTGATAATTCTCGGCGTTATACGCTCTTACAACCCTGAGCCCTGTAAGATTTTCTCGGGTAACGCGGTTCATGTTGTCGATTAACATCTGCATTTTTTTAAATTTTGGCATAACGAAAATCATCAGGAAGCAGACCATCACAATTATAACCGCCACAGCTGCGCCCGTTGCCGCTGTCCATTCATAACCTCTCCCCGCGATTTTGGTAATCGCCCAAACTGCAGTGACAGGCGCTTTTACAATAAGCTGCAGTCCCATTGTAACAAGCATTTGAATCTGCACCACATCGTTTGTGGAGCGCGTAATAAGGCTGTCAGTGGAAAAATTGCTAATTTCCTCCATGGAGAATGATTCCACTTTATTAAAAAGCATGCTTCTGAGCCGTCTTGAAAACCTCGCGCCGATGACAGCTGCGAAATAACCGACGATGATTGTCGCGGCCAGACTGCCCAATGTGCAAAGAAGCATCATCGCTCCGGCGAGCCATATTTCGCTTAAAGCGCTGCCGGGCGTTTGCACAAGGATTGTAATGCGCTCCATGTACTCGGGCGATTTTAAATCAAGCCAGACCTGCGTTAAAATAAAAAGCAAACCGGCGCCCGCCATAAGCCACTCTATGGGTTTAAGATATTTAAAAATCTTCAGCATGGAAATTGTCTCCTAATGATCGTTTTAAAATAAATACAATTACAGAAGAATACCATTAACAAGGGATTAAAGTAATATAATTTTTTGTTATATTTTTTCCAAATAAAATTTATGCCGGCATGTCTGTGTTTATAATGCGTGCATTTAACAGGTTGTTCTGAAACAATTAAAACCCGAATGAAAATACTGTCTTTTCGTGATAATCCTTATCCGGACCAAAAATGCACGAAGGAAATTCATTTTGATTTGGAGTATCAGGAAAATGCTGGGTCTCAAGACAGAAACCGGAATGTTTAATATAACGTGATCCCTGTTTGCCCGCGCTTCCGTCAAGAAAATTTCCCGTATAGAACTGAACACCCGGCTGAGTTGTAAAAATCCTCATGGATCTGCCGGAACCCGGTTCATAAACATCGGCGCAGTTGCGCAGTTTACCCGGCTGGCCGTCCACGACAAAACAGTGATCATAACCTGAAAATTTTTCTACAGCGCCGCAGCAGATTTCCCTGTTTGTCAGAAAATCGAAATCGGTATCCTTGACAGAATTTAACCGGCCTGTAGGAATGGCTTTATCATCAACTTCAACATAAGTTGATGAATACAAAGTAACTTCGTGAGAGAGAACAGTGCCTTTCCCTTCTCCGGCTAAATTAAAATACGCGTGATTGGTAAGGTTTACGGGACACGGCACATCAACCTGAACATGATAATCGGCTATCAGCTCATGCGATTTAGTCAGTCCGTAACTGACTACGGCTTTCAGATTACCGGGAAAACCGCAGTCGCCGTCAGGGCTTTCAAGCTCAAAGCGCACATACACGCCGTCATCTTCCTTATAAGTTTCAGCTTTCCATATCTGCTTGTCAAAACCTCTCCATCCTGAATGAAGATTATTTTTATTATCATTTGCGTTAAGGTGATAAGTTTTTCCGTTCAATGAAAAAGACGCGCCTCCGATGCGGTTGGCGAAGCGGCCTACAGTAACTCCAAAAAATTTTGTATCGCTTAAATAGCCGTCCAAACCTGAATATCCCAAAAGCACATCATCCCTTCCACCCTTGCGGGAAGGTATTACAAGGCTGGTCCATGTCGCGCCGTAATTTATCATGGAAATTTTTAAGTCGCCGGCGCTGAGCGTAAACAGTTTTACCTTTTTCCCGTTACAGAGCATCCCGAATTTTTCTTCTTCGATTTTCATGGGAACATTATACACTTGTCAATAAAGTAGGTACAGAGTACCATACTTGTAAAGAACAGTCTTACTGAAAAAATCAAACTGGAGAAATTTTATGAAAATAATCATTGCTTTATTTCTTGCCGTTTCCGTTTGCGGTTTATGTTTTTCCGCAGAACCTGTAGAAGGATTCTGGCTGAGCGTTGATGAAAAAACGGGAAAAGTCACAGCTGGCTGGCATATTTACCTGGAAAACAGCCAGCTTTATGGAAAGATTATGTCCGTAGCGACAGAACCCCGCGGTGTTATAGCCGATAAATGCAGGGAAAGTTACCGAGGTTTCCCTGTTTCCGGCAAAGTAAACACAATGCCGGTCGCCGGAACTCCCTGGATTTTCGGGCTTACTAAAAACAACAGGAACGGCGAATGGACAGGCGGCAGGATTATAAATCCCGAAGACGGCAATGACTACAATTGCAGAATAATTTTCCACCAGGCAGGAACCAGAGCAGGCAGCAGAAACTTCCAGGCCGACACTCTGGAAATGCGCGGTGAGATCGGTCTTGGCATCGGACGCAGCCAGTACTGGCAGAGAACAGATGAACGGACCGCAGGCAGTCTTTGGCCCTAAATAAATAATTTCTGGGATTTTAAGAGGTCTAAATGGTTTCCGGTGTCCTTAACGGGAATCACCTCTATTGTTCTTCCTGTATGTCTAGTTCATATTCTGAAAGTTTTCGTATCAGCGTCTTGCGTCCTATTTCAAGCGTTTCAGCGGTTTTGCTCTTGTTTCCCCTGTTATGCGAAAGAGTGTCGCGGATAATTATTTTCTCACATTCATTCATGCTCGATCCAAGCCTGATTGAAATCCATTCTTCACCGTCTTTGTTGCGAAGGGCGGGAGGCAGATCGTCAACAGTAATTATGCTGGAGCGGCACATGACAACTGCGCTTTCCATGCAGTTGCGCAGTTCGCGGATATTACCCGGCCAGTCGTAGGCGTAAAAAAGAGATCGCGCTTTTTCGTGTATGCCTTCGATTGTTTTTCCGTTTTCATGGGCAAACTCCTTCATAAAAGCGGCGGCCAAAACAGGAATATCGTCTTTTCTTTCGCGTAACGGAGGAACATGTATGTTAACCACATTCAGACGGAAGTACAGGTCTTCGCGGAAATTGCCCTTTTCAATTTCAGCTTTTAAATCCCTGTTGGTAGCTGTTAAGATGCGCACATCGGTTTCAACAGTCTGTTCTCCTCCAACCCTTTCAAAGTTTTTTTCCTGAAGCACCCTGAGCAGTTTTATTTGTATGTTTTGATCAATTTCTCCAATTTCGTCCAAAAAAAGCGTTCCGCCCGAAGCAAGTTCAAAGCGTCCCCTTCTGCGCGATATTGCGCCGGTAAACGCTCCCTTTTCATGGCCGAAAAGTTCGCTTTCAAGAAGCGTAGAGGATAAAGCGGCGCAGTGTACCTTAACAAGCGGCTTGTCTTTTCGCGGAGAAAGTTCATGTATCGCGTTCGCGACCAGTTCCTTGCCCACCCCCGATTCGCCTGTAATCAGTATTGAAGCTTTTGAAGGCGCAGCCCTGTTCATGATGTCAAAATTTTCACGGATGCCGCGCGAATTGCCTATAATTGATTTAAACTGTTTCTGTCTTTCAAGCTCTTCTACCATTCTGCGGTGCTGAAAAACAAGTTCGCGGTTTTCAAGAGCGCGCTTAACAATGAGCGAAAGATGATCAAGCTCAACAGGTTTTGTAAGGAAATCCCATGCGCCGTCCCTCATCGCAGCTACAGCGCTTTCCACAGAACCGTGACCGGTAAGAATGATCACAGGGAACCCCGGCGCCTGAGCGAGTATCCTGCGCATCAGCTCGTCTCCGCCCAGTCCCGGCATTTTCAAGTCGGAAATTACAAGATCAATATCACCGCTGCAGAAACGTTCCCATCCCTCATCGCCGTCCGCCGCGCATACCACATCGTAACCGTCCATGTTAAGCGATTCTGCCAGACCTTCGCGGATATTTTTCTCATCATCAATTATAAGAAGGCGGAAATTCATTTTAGGTCTCCTTCGTTAAACGCAATCATGCGCGTTTCCCTGCGCGGCACGGGCAGAATAATTTCAAATTCAGTGCCTTCTCCCGGAGCGGCGTCAACTGATATTTCACCCTGATGTTCCCTGATTATTTTATAAACCTGGGTAAGGCCCAGCCCTGTGCCCGTTTCCTTTGTGGTAAAATACGGATCAAATATCTTTACAAGGTTTTCCCTGCTAATTCCAATTCCGGTATCGCAGATTAAAATCTGTATTTCGTTCTCCATGCGGTTTGTAGCGATTGTAAAAACGCCGCCGTCAGGCATCGCGGCGCGCGCGTTTGTAACAAGATTCAGAATGGCCTGTTTCATATAACGTTCATCCATTAAAACCTTCGGCAGGTTTTCATCAAGTTCAAGGAGGCACAGAATATGCGACTGTTCCATTTCCAGACGCACAAATTCCACTATCTTTGTCACAAGCGCATTAATGTCGCCCTCGCGCAGTTCAAGAGCCATCGGGCGCACAGCAAAAAGGAAATCCACAACAATGCGGTTAAGCCTGTATACCTCTTCCTTCAGCACGTCAAAATACTTGTCCATCGCTTTATCTGATGATTTATTTTTCTTAGCCAGAGTCTTCTGCAAAAGCTGAAGATGAATGGAAATGGAACCAAGGGGATTTTTAATTTCATGCGCAACGCCTGCGGCTAGAGTGGTCAGACTCGCGAGGTTTTCGGCTCTTCGCAGGCGGGACTCCACCCTGCGCTTTTCTGTAATATCTTCCATGTAAATGAGGGTACCCGTTATGTGACGATCATGAACTAGCGGAACCACATTAACGGAAAGCAGCCTGCTGCGCCCTTGATATTCGACATCCACTTCCCTGTCTGTTACCCTTTCCCTGTTCAGCAGTATGTCTCTGAAAGTCTCTACAAGCAGTTCATCCCTGATTGCGGCGTTTAATTTAATGCCCTCCGTACAGTTCATGGGTATAAGCCTCTGGGCGCATTTATTGGCCATTATAAGATTATATTCAACATCGCAGACAATAATGCCCTTGTCTATGGAATCCAGCACATTCTCAAAAAGGCTGATTTCGGTAACGGCGGAAACCAAAAGTTCGCGGCGCTGTTCAGTGTCAAGCTTATCAAGTTTTTTCAGCGCCCGCCGGTAGAAATCAACCATATCATCCCCTGGCGTAAAAAGCGCCTGCCGCGGTTATTTTTGGAATAGCGGTTTTTATTTTATATACAAGCGCTTCCAATGCAAGTGTTATGCCCTGATTTAAAACGCCTGTCGCGGTTTCGGCTTCGCTTATGTGCCTTTTCAATATATCGTTATACGCAATAAACCCCGGGTCTCCTGATTTACGCGCGGCATCCGCGATTAATCCCAGACAGATATTCAGGAACCGCGGAAATGATCCGTCTTCAAAATTACCGCTTTCCGCAATAACCGTTTTAACAACAACCTGAATCTTTATGGATTTTAATTCCATAAGCTGCGGAGGCGCGGCTTGCGCATAACGTTCTCCGAGAGAGTTTATAATCCATGGAATGTCAGATCCGTTTTTTTTAAGCTCCGCCGCGGTTATACGCGCGATGGAAACGATAAACCATGCGGCAAGGGGATACAGTTTTTCCGCGCTGCCTGTCATAAAGGAGTCAAGGTAAGCGCTGATTAACGAGCCTTCCGTTTTTGGGTAATTCGCGCCTGATGTTTCCTGGAACACCCTGCGCAGAACTTCTTTCTCGCTTTCCGCGCTTCTTTTCAGGAAACGATAAGGCCGCAGGCGCGATAAAATTGTAGGAATAACAGCTTCGCGCCTCTGCGATGTTAGAACAATGGTAACAGTATCGGGCGGCTCTTCAAGCAATTTTAAAAGCGAATTGCACGCGTCGTCCCTCATGTTTTCCGCGTTCTCTATTAACAGGGTTTTGCGCCTGCCGTTAGGCGCAAGCCTGCACCAGTAAGCGGCGCGCCTTATGTGTCCAATGGGAATATTGCCGCTTAACCCCGCATCTGCCAGGGAAAGCGCGTCTTTAACCAATGAGCCGCATAATTTTTCCAGCGCATTTCCGGTTATGTCTGCGCCGGCTGTCCAGAACCCGTTTAATCCTTCCTCAAGCGCCTGCAGCAAAGGAGAGACTTTTCCAAGTTTTGGATCATCCTCCAGCAGAACAGCGGAGAAGCGAATCTGGAGTTTGCGCAAAGAGCGGATAAAAAGTATTTTTGCGCCTGAGCTTGCCGGGCTGCGCAAAAACGCGGAACAGCAGGCGGAAATTTCCGCAGAAAAAGGACGGGAACCCAGAATTAATAAATCGCTGTGTTGCAGATAACGGTGGCTTTCACAGGAAGGGCAGTAACATTTCCAGGAAGCGTCTTCTTCGCAGGAAAGAATGCGCGCGAGTTCCAGTGCCGCGCTGCTTTTTCCCGATTCTGATGGGCCGAAGAACAGCATTGACGGAGCAAGCCGGCGGGAAAGAATATCTTCCTGCAACTGAAGGGCAGCGGCCTGTTCAATGATGTTTTCAAACACCGGAAGCCTCCGTTCCGGTAATCAGGGGTAAAAGCAAATCCGCGAAGAAACTGTCCGTTAATATCGGAGATGGATCAAAAAGCGGCTGAATCCTGAGGATGAACAGAATCAGACTGACAACCGCTATCCCTTCCGCCAGTCCGAAAATTATTCCAAGGAAACGGTCCGCGCCGCCAAGTTTAATCCCGGTAATAATTCCTTTAAGCATGATTTCAAGAAGTTTTACTACTGCAAATACTATAATAAATAAAGCGACAAAGCTTAAAATTTCCGGTATTGCTTTTAATTCCGGCCAGAACCTTTCCCTTAAAAAATCCGCTCCGTTTTTGTAAAAGAACAATGACGACAGAATGCCAAGCACAATCGCCGCCATTGATAAAATCTCGCTGATAAAACCTTTCAGATAACAGCGGATAATAAAGAGTCCTATCAATGCTATTAAAATAAAATCAATAACCGCAAAATTCATTTTTCTCCTCTTGATATAATTATTTAATTGCTTCGGTCAGGACACAGGCTATCAGCTTCGCGCCGTCGCGTTCCCCAATCTTTGATGAAGAACATGCCATTTTTGTCCGTTTTTCTGAATCTACCGCAAGTGAATTTACAGCCCGTATCAGCGCTTGAGGACTTGCTTCTTCGCCAGCCTGTACGCTTTGATGCAAAACAATTGCAGCTCCCGCCTGATAAAAAAATCTTGCGTTTTCAATCTGATCGCCTCTTGTACCGGAACCGCACAATGGCACAAGAATCATTGGTTTGCCTGCGACAGCCCATTCCCAAATGCCCGCGCCACTTCTGCCGAGTATCAGTTCCGCCGCTGCCATAACATGGGGCATCTCCTCCCTGAAAAACGGAAAAGGTTTGTACCGTTCAGAAGCAGGCAAATCCCATGACAGATTGGGACCGGTTTGATGCGCTACAATATAATGTTTTATCAATTCCGGTAAAGCGGCGCGAATGAGTTCGTTTATTTCACGCGCTCCCTGACTGCCGCCAAGAACCAGCAGAATACGCTCTCCTTCACTGTTATGCGCATTATCCAATCCCAGAAAAGCTCTGCCCTTCACGGCGTCAGCGGAACGGAAAACAGCGCGCACAGGATTGCCGCATACCGTTATGTGATCACGGACAGCCTCAGGAAAAAAGCCGCCCGTTTCATTATATGCTGTAAATATTCTGCCGCCCGAGCGCAGCGCGGAACGCGCGTTGAGCCTTGTCGCAAGCCCGGGACTAAAATCTGATTCATGGGTAAAAACAGGAATTTTAAGCGAAGATGCGGCAGCGCACGGAGGCACGCTGACAAACCCGCCTTTGGAAAAAAGCAGAAATGCCTTTTGCTTTTTAAGGATTTTACGCGCCGCGAAAAATCCCGCGATGACCCTGAAAAAATCCATAATGGTTCTTAATGAAAAGTAACGTCTTAATTTACCCGATGGAATGCCGAAAAACTCTATGCCCGCATCTTCTACAATTCCGCGATCCATACCTGACGCGGAACCTATCCAGAAAAGCCTGAAATCCTGATCTGTTAACATTTTTTTTAATTCCGCCGCTACTGCCAAACCGGGGAAAATATGCCCTCCTGTCCCTCCCCCGGTAAAAGCGATGTTAACCATGTTGATATTTTAGTGAATAAATGGGAAAAATTCCAGTGAGCCGCTGCGAACCGGAAAAATTGAGTATCCGCGCGGCAGAGCTGAGTTTATTTAACCAGACTCCTTGATATAAATATAAAAAAAAATAAATACAAAATGAATAATTCCGGTTCGCACAAAAAATTAAAGTCTTTTTGGATTGTTTCTCTGCCCCGGTGTGGAGCTGCTTCTTGCGGCAATATACCAGTCAGACGCGGTATTGGTGTCTTTTATTGTTTCATCACGGCATATAGTCTGAGTCGAAGTTGTTTTTGAGCTGTTAACTGCATCCGCGGGAGCGGGCATATTTCCATCCGCGGATTTCCACGCGTCATGGTTAAATAAAGATTCAACAATTTCAGAATAATAATCCTGTTTTGATATTTCAGACCACATTAAATCCGGTTTATTCGTTATTAATACCGCGTCCAATACACTATCATCCTGAGCCAGCGCATAAATTATATCTGTATCACGAAGAAGTTTTACGCTTCCCGGAACCCAGAAATCCCGCGCGTTTATGGAAGAGTCTTCACCGCCTGATTCGGCCAAATTACTACCGTATTCATTAACACACAGCGCCGCGTCCGGTGTGCGAAGATGGAGCGTAATATAATCGCCTTTCTTTACATCCACAGGAGCGAATTCATAAAGCAGGGGATTATTATGGTTACTCGCCGCGAATACCCGCACTCCGCCCAGATTACCGGAAGAAATAATTTTGAATTCAATATACTCAACTTTTGGTTTAGAGTATGTGATGCGCAATTCATTGATCAGTAAATTCAAAATCATTGTATCCTCCTCCGCTGAATAGGGATCCCTGTCTTCATCCGGCTTATTATCCGAAGAAGCGCCATCGCCACCAGGATTACCCTCATTTGATGATGAATGATCTGATGGCTCTGTATACTCTTCATCATCCGGTTCCAGCTCATCATCTTCCTGCGATGAGATCTCATTTTCTGCGCCGGAATGTTCCTCCGTTCCTTCTCCCGGCGTTTCCTCTTCATTAGCTGCTTCATCATCCATTACTTCTTCTCCGGTTACCGCCTGTTCCGCGTGATCTTTTTCTTCATGTGAACAGGAATAAAGAAGGTAAAGAATGACAACCATGCCCAACAGGGCAAAACGAAATTTTTTCATAATATAACCTCCACCCATATATGGCGCGAAGATGCCGTTTTGCTTTACTCAAGCTAAAAAAAAATTATTTCAGCGCGGAAAAGCGAAGCTTCCAGTACCTTTGGCTACTGACCTCTTACCGTTTTTGAAAATTATGCCGAAATTTATATCATAGATGCCGGTAATGATTTCTTTTAAAAAGTCGGTTATTTTCCTCCTTGGCGGTTTTTTTTGCGCCATAGGAACAGCGTTTTTAATTAATTTTTTGGTTTCCGGACCTAAATTGGGGCCCATCTACGATTTTTTCCTGAGCCAGCGTCAGACGCCGTCTGTAGCGCGGGAAATTTTAATAATTAATACAGATGAATTTGTTGAAAGCGGCGATATTTTTAATGTACTAATGGCCATGACAGAACTGGACGCATCATATTTAATTGTTACCGCCAGAGTTACAGGCTCTTCTTCTCTCAATACAGGAAGTGAAAGCGAAATTCGCATGCGTTTCTCAGATGAATACGATCTGTTAGGCGGTAATATCCGCAACCTGTTCGACGCTATCCGGTCAGGATTGGTATCGCCTGTGGACGCGCCGTTTTATGTTGACAGTCTGGTTGGGCTGACGGAACAAAGCAAGGAACGCCTTCTTTCCGCCTTAATCGAAAGAGATGAAGATCTGATACGTTCCATTTCCGTATTCGGAAATTATCTTGAAGCGGGAACAGAACCTTTATTTGACAGCGACGGAATACTCAGGCGCGTTCAGCCGGTAGAACCTGAATCATCATTGGAACACCCAGTATACCGCATTATAAAACAGCGTTACGCAGGCGCTGAAATAAATCACGCCGAGGAAGGGCTGGTTCTTCTGCTGCGCGGATACGACGGAAATGATATTGAAATCCCGCTGGACAAAAACGGCAATATCATAACGGGAGGACAGGGCGGCGGCTTTCGCAGAATAAACATCACAATTTTCCGCGAATACGAAGAAGCGTGGCGCGTTATGCGCAATCTGCTGAAGGAAGCCAATGAACTTGGCGCACTGTCACAGACACTGCCTGAATATTCACCCCTTTACCTTGATGATTATGCGGCGGATCTCCGCCAGGAACTTTTAAGGGCGCCGGATAATGAAAAACGCGCCGCATGGAAAAACGCGCGTTCCATATTTTTCAGAAGCCTGGAAGATTATCTTTTCGGTCCCGCGGAAATGATTCTGATAAGAGGCTACGAGGAAGTCATAGCGGATGAAGAAGCGTTGAACGAAGAAGAGCTTGCGATGCTGACAGAAACGCGTAATAAAATTATCGCGTCTTTTAACACGATGCGGGAACAGCACAGCGAACTGGTGCGCCTGCACTCAAGACTTGCGGACGAACTTTCATCATCATTCTGCATAATTGGCACGAGGGGCAGCACCGAATATTCGGCTCTTCTCGCAAACGCTTTGATTACAGGCAGCCATATAAAACACGCGAATGACCGTTATGCGCTATTCTGGTCCGCCGCCGCGGCGTTTGTCATTTTACTGATTATATTCAGGCTCAGGCCCGCTCTCCTGCTGATCTCCGGGCTTAACTGCGGCGCGCTTGCCGCTGCTGCTTTCGGCTGGAGCTTTATAATTAATGGATACTGGATTGATCCTGTAATTGTTCTTGGAGCGTCGGCCGCGGGAACCCTAGTTATTTTTTTATGCAGGCTTATATGCCTTGTACGCAGGGCGCATCTTTTCCGTTCCGCTTACGGCGCGGTTGTTTCAGGCGATGTACTGCAGAATTTAATATGTTCAGGAAAACCGCAGCCGTCTGAAGTTGTCGTAAAGAAAGCCGCAGTAGTCGCGATTAAAGACATTAAACTGCTGACGGAGGAAGATCAGGAAAATCCGGACGAGGCAGGCAGCGCGCAGAAAATATTTTTCTCCGCGGCGAAAGAATTTATTTTTAACGCCGACGCTGTTGTCACAGGGTATGAGAAAGACACAATTTTCGCCTGTTTCGGCTCTCCGCTGAACAACAGCGCCGATGATCCCGTGAATAAAGCCTACGCGATGATCAGGGGACTTTTACGCAATGAAAAAGCTTCCCATTGGTGTTTCGGAATGGATACGGGCGAATGTACTTTTTCCTGGTCGCCTGAAACAGGTTTTACCGTTAACGGCCGCCCCGCTGTCCGCGCGAAAATCCTTGTATCAAAAACAACTCAATATAGAAAACGCGCACTTGTATCCAATGATGTGCGCGATAAAATTAATATTGACAGTAAAGAATTCAATTTCGATTAAGTCCCTTTTATCCGCACATACCCGGTTTCAGTTCGCGTAATTTTTTAATATACTGATCCTGTGAACATTATTTTATTTGAAGAATATGAACTGGGACGCAATCTTTCAAGACGCGATGAAAGAACAATTCACCTGATAAAAGTACTGCATAAAAAAGCCGGCGACACATTTGAAGCCGGAATCATCGGCGGTATGAAGGGGACAGGTAAAATAGAAAAAATCAATTTCGACGGTTCAATATTTGTTTCCTTGCAGGTCAGTGAGCCGCCCGGAAAACGTTTGCCGATTCGAATCCTGGCCGCCTTTGTGCGACCAATCCAGATACGCCGCCTTTTGCGGGATCTCTCCAACATTGGAGTGTCCGCCATAGATTTTGCCGGGACAGATCTTGGAGAAAAAAGCTACCGTGACACAAAACTATTCAGCGATGGCGGCGCTCATACGGCAGTAATCGAAGGGGCGATTCAGGCGCGCGATACATTAATACCTTCAATAACCATTCATGACTCATTGGATAAATGGCTGTCAGATCGGCCGTGGGAAACAACCGGCGATAAACGCATTCCATTCCTGCTGGCGCTGGATAATATACGCCCCGAAGGCTCTTTCTTTCACCTTGGCCCGACAAGCCGGCCTGCGGTATTGGCAGTTGGCCCCGAAAGAGGCTGGTCTGACAGAGAGCGGAATTTATTTGAGCAGGCGGGCTTTTTGCGGCTGTCCATGGGAAGCCGGGCGCTGCGCACGGAAACAGCCTGCGTAGCCGCCGCCGCGCTCGCCCTGGAAAAAATTGAAGAGTACATATAGGAGTGTAAATGAATCAGGATAAAGTAAAAGAAAAACTGTTAATTATCGAAGATGCGCCTATAGAGTTCTCGCTTGTATTTTCAGGAAAAAAAAGCAAAAAAGTAAACGGCCTTTACAAGCCGCAGTCAAGGGAAATAATAATCCACAACCGTAATTTCCAGCCGGATGAAACAGGGCAGAATCTGCTGCTTTACACGGCCATTCACGAATACGCCCACCACTTGCACGCGTGTTCCAGAGGCGGCTCTCTCTCTCCGCGCGCGCACAATTGTGAATTCTGGGCGATATTCCACGCACTGCTGGAAAAAGCCGAAGTTAAAAAAATTTATAATGATGTTTTTTCCGCTTCGCCTGAACTATTAAAATTGACCGAAGTTATACGCGGCAAATTCCTGAAAAACAACGGCGCACTTGTAAAGGAGATGGGTAAACATCTGCTGAAGGCCCATGAGCTTTGCACAAGTATAGGAGTTCGTTTTGAAGATTATGTTGACCGGATGCTGCGCATTCCAAGAGCTGCGGCCAATACAGCTATTAAAATGTTCGAATATGACATCGATCCGGAAGTAGGCGCCGACAATATGCGCTTCCTTGCAGGTATCCGTGACGGAGATGAGCGTAAAGCAGCCGAAACAGCGCTAATCAGGGGAAAGAGTCCTGATACGGTAAAGATACAGGTGCGCGGCAAGGAAAAGGAAGAAGATCCGCTTAATATGCTGGAAAAGGAAAAAACAAGGCTGGAAAGAACGATAGCGGCGTTAAACAAACGGCTGGAAGAAGTAAAAAAAGAACTAAAAGAAAAAACATAATTAATTCTTCTCATGCGATCACGCTGTCCGCGGGTTCTTCATTATTTATTTTTTATCTGCTAAAATTAAGCCAATATGAGCGAGAAAATAAGGAAAGTTTATATTGATTACAATGCGACAACTCCGCTGACGCCTGAAGTAAAAACAGCGATGATTAAAGATTTGGAAGTATTCGGGAACGCTTCCAGCATGCACGCAAGAGGCAGACTGGCGCACGCCAGGGTGGAACAGGCGCGCCAGGCAGTCAGTAAATTAATCGGCGCGGAAAACGGAACAATAATCTTTACCTCGGGCGGGTCGGAAGCCAATAACATGGTTTTTAATACCATGCGCCGTCTCGCCGAATCTCCCGTTCAGAATTCACAGGTTAATGCGCGCAATGAGATATTAACCACAGCGATTGAGCATCCGTGCGTATTAAATTCAGCACTGTATTTGCAAAAAGAAGGCTTTAATGTAAAAATTCTTCCGGTTGATGAATACGGCAAATTAAAAATGGACGCGCTGAAAGACGCATTAAGCGATAAAACGCTTTTTGTTTCTGTAATGGCAGCTAACAATGAAATCGGCACAGTGCAGGATATTTGGGAAATAACCGCACAGGTAAAGAGCGCAGGCGCGTTAATGCATATTGACGCGGTTCAGGCTGCCGGAAAAATAACCCTTAATGCAAATGAGATGGGAGTTGATTACCTGACAATTTCATCTCACAAGATATATGGTCCAAAAGGAGTAGGCGCTCTTTATCAAAAAAAAGACGCACCGCTGTTCCCGCTGATACACGGCGGCCATCAGGAAGACAGTTTACGGGCAGGGACATACAATAATACCGGCATATTTGGGTTCGGAAAAGCTGCGGAAGCCGCCGCAGAAAATATAGAAAAATACGGCATTTATATTACCGCTCTTCGCGACAGGCTGCGCCGGGGGCTTGAGAAAAATATTCCTGACATAAAAATAAACGGCCACCCAAAAGACATACTGCCGAATACACTGAATATTTCCTTTCCCGGCGCAGAGGGCGAGTCTATTCTCCTGTCCATGGATATGCAGGGAATTGAGGCAAGCACAGGTTCGGCATGTGCGTCGGGAAGCCTGGAGCCTTCCCATGTGCTTTTGGCAACCGGTCTTGAACATGAGCTTGCGCACGGTTCAATCCGGTTCAGCCTTGGGTGGGGGCTTACAGAATACGATATTGATTATATAATTGAAACGCTTCCGCCGATTATCGCGCGGTTAAGGGCGATGTCAACATTGTCCGCATGATAAATAATAAGGGAAATTATGTCCGATTGGCTATATTCAGATACGGTTAAAGAACACTTTACAAATCCGAGGAACGCGCTTCTGGAAGATGAAAAAGAATTCGCACCTGACGCCAAAGGCCAGACCGGAAACATAAAGTGCGGCGATGAAATGATGATGCTGTTAAGAATAAAAGATGATGTTATAACCGATGTCCGCTGGAAAACATACGGCTGCGCAAGCGCAATCGCTTCTACCAGCATGCTTTCCGAAACAATAAAGGGAATGAAGATTGAAGACGCCTATAAAATAAAACCGGAAGATCTTGTCGCCAAGCTGGGAGGATTACCAAGTTTTAAAATTCACTGTTCTGTGTTAGGTGACAAAGCCCTGCGCGCCGCAATTGACGATTATCTTGCAAAAACCGGCAGGCAGGGTTTATTAAAGGAAGAAACAAATGTTATCTGTCATTGCCTGGGCATCACAGACAGGGACATTGAAAACGCGTTTAAAAACGGCGCCCGCTCCTGGGATCAATTACAGCAGGCGACCAAAATCGGCACAGTCTGCGGAAGCTGCCGGGAAAAAGCCGAAGAACTATTACACGGTTTTGATCATATCTACGGGAAATAGAGATTTATCTGAACTGCAAAAAAACATTTAATGTCGTGACAGCTTATCGGCTTTCCGTTAAATTAGCGGGATTAAGTAATAAAACTGAGCCATTATCGCGCTGGGTCATAAGATAACCCTGCTGAACTAATACAGACGCGTTTGGATGCACCCTGACGCTGGATTTTGCCTGCAAAGTTAGGTTTGCGTCAAAGCGGCCAAGATAGCAGCTATTGTCGCCAGAGTTAACCGTAATAGCGTAAAGATCGCCTGTGTTTACCCAAATCAGGCTGCCTGTCATAATATCATCATTACCCTGTCTTAATATCTCAAGATTATTCTGGTCTATTTCGACAAGGCGTACCGTGCTGCTGCCTGTATTTTCACCCGCGATTGCGATGATTCTTCCTCCGGTAAAAGTGATTGTTCTGACATGGATAGAAGCCGAGGCAGAGCGTCTGAGTTCTCTCCCCGAAGCAGTACTGAGAATGAGCCTGCCGAGAATTGTCGGGCTTTGCCTTTCAATTGTTACGCCGATAATTCCGCTTTCAGGAACTGATTCGGTTCTCGCGATATTTTGATTTATAATTCCTTCCTGCTGATCGCGGGCAATTTCTTCACGATCCTGCTGGGCTTCTTCCGCTTTTTCCTGTGCGAACTCTTCAAGCCTCTGCGCTTCTTCGCGGCGCTGTTCTACAACTTCTTCACGTCTTTCAATTTCCTGTTCTCTTTGCTCTACTGCCTGTTCTCTTCTGTCAAGCTCCTGCTCTGTCTCCCTGGCCTGTTCCGGCGTGATTGTTCCCGCTTGCTGCTCCTGTTGCACCTGCTGTCTTTCCTGTTGAATTTCCTGTCTTTCCTGAGCGGCTTCCATTCTTTCTTCAGCGATTTCCCTTTCTTCCTGCCTAATCGCTTCACGCTCAGCCTGGGCAGCTTGCTCCGCCTCTTCCGCTTCACGTTCTTTAAGCTCTACAATTTCCATCCGCAGAGGTATACCGCGATCTTCCTCTCTTCTGAGTTCTTCAATAACCAGGCTGTCTGTAATAACGGAAGTATCAACTGAACTTAAGCCGCCATACCCGATGGGAATGAGCATTAATGTTCTTCCCGGCCATTCATCGTATCGGATGGAAAGACCGGTTCTGTCGCTGATAAGATTATCCAAAACCATTTGAGCGTAACGATTGGAAAAATAATCCCAATTACCGCGATATACGGCATTATAAATGGTGATATACTGCGCCAGCAGGGAAGCATCCCTTTCACTGTAGTTATAGGCGGCCTGCAGGTACCCCTGAATTATGGTACGCAGGTTCCGTATATGATCAACACCTACATCAACTCCAAGACCAAAAATATCAGCGTCTATTTTTCCGTCTCTGTTACCAGTTAGACAATGAATTACAAAGTAGCGGTTTCTCGCTCCCGCTTGAATTATGGATGAATACTGCGCCCTCTCTTGATCTGTAAATCCGCCGGAAACTGATGAAGCACCCAAATTAATTTCGGGTATCTGATTGCCTAAAACAACTCCAATCTGCCGTATTTGTTCCCTTGTATCGATTCGCACATGAGGGCCTTCATAATTAATAAAAACAACCGGCGGAAGATCCTGCTGTAATTCATCCTGATTAACCTGCGCATAACCGGCAGCGGCAGTTCCCGCAAGAACCATTACTGCTAATATTAAACTGTATCCTGATAAAGCAAATCCTGATATCTTCATTTGGCTATGCTCCTGATTACTAAATTATAGTACACTTTATTGGAATAGTGAATAGCAATGAAAATGCGCAAAATACCGGGTAATTTTAACGTTTTGCGAAAAATGTGCTATAAATAAAAAATTCTTCTTGACATTTTTTTAAACATGTATTACACTCTGTAATATGAGAACAAGCAATATTTATTCAAGTAATAATTTCGCAGGTAATAATTTTGCATTGAACGAAAAAATTACCACTGTAAGGCTCCCGGCGGAAACCAGGAACAGATTAATCGCGCTGTCCAAAATTAAAAACAAAACAAAGTCCGAAATTATAAAAGAATCTCTGGAAATGTACTGTGACCGTGAAGAAAATGAAATAGATTCCTATTCCATGGGTCTGCCTTATTTTGGTAAATATGGCTCAGGTAAAGGCGATCTGTCTGAGACATACAAACAACGCTTAAAAGAGAAGCTTCGTGACAGACAGAATTCTTATTGACGCAGGCCCTTTTATTGCTTTATTTGACAGTGATGATAATCATCACAAGGGCATACTGGACTTCTTCAGTAAACATGAATACCGCTACATAAGCACCCTTGCGGTTTTTACTGAAGTCTCCCACATGCTGGATTTTAATGTTAACGCTCAACTGAATTTTTATGAGTGGGTAATGTATAAAGGAGTAATAATCAGCGATATTAATCAGCATGATATGCCCCGTCTTATGGAATTAACGCAAAAATACGCTGATGTTCCAATGGATTTCGCCGACGCAACGTTAGTTATAACTGCGGAAAAAACCGGCATAAAAAAAATTATCAGTCTTGATAAAGATTTTGATGTTTACAGGCTTCCGGGAAAAGAGCACATTCTCAATATGTATAATTTCACCTGAGAGACGCTAACTCTCTTTTGGCCTGACGGCTGACCATAATCGGCCGGATATCAGTTGAAAGCATTAAAAGTATTCGTATGCCGGTCAGGCTTAACGGAGGACCGGAAAAACGGCAAAGTGCGCCTGTAGCGGCGGCTATCGCGGTAAGTACCTGGGAATCGTGCATACCTTGGACAGGACCAATACTATTAAAAAATAGATCAATCGCGACACCGTCAGGATCAACGCCGATTGAGCCGATAGCCGCGGCAATTGTGGCTTTTACCGCCGGATCCGCTTCCTTACGGAACAGGTATACAAACCATGGAATGGTTTCCTGCGAGCCGATTTGTCCCAGCAGCCGCACAGCGCTGACACGGTGCTGAATAGGCGATTTGCTGTCAGCCACAGACATTAAAAATGATATCCAGGCAAGTTCATTTTCACCTACCATGCCGGCTTTTATGCCTGATTCAATTTGATCAAGCCTGGGTTTTATTTCAAATTCAAAATAAGGAATGCCGGGAATATAACTGCGGTTAAAATGGCCTGTTCCGTAAGCGCCTTCGGGAACAGGGCCGTAAATGCTGAAATTATCCGGCAGAATACGGTCTTCAATTTTATAAGCATACAGTATCCAGTCAAGCCCTCCTGAATAAAGCACTCCGTCATTTCCAAAAGCAGGTATGGCCGCGGCGTTATATAAAAAAGAAAACCAAAGCCTTCTGCCGTCATGCGTAAAGCCGCTGGCTCCGTCTTTGCTTAACACATATACTCCCCTCTCATCAAAAAGCATTTCCGCTTCAAGTTCCGGTTTTCTGCCTTTATTAATTACTTCCTTAATGTGGCTGTCGCCGCTCCAGATTATCCTGTTTTCTTCCAGTGATATAAAAGTAATTGTTCCGTCATCTGAAACAGCCGCAATCTTGTTTCCCCTGCTGATTGCCGCTACTGGAGTTGAAGGCAGCCTGGGTATTGGCGCTGATAACGTTCCGCCATGGGCGGATACAGATATGTTTTCATATTGAATTAATTCCATGGTTCCGTCTGTATACACGGTAATAATCCGGTATTCAGGGCTAGCGCTGCCTGAGCCTGTTTCATGCGGAGACTCAACAGACAAAAGCGCTATGGGGGGTTTTTGCAAAACCCTTCTGGATACCTTGCCGAACGGATCAATATGATAAATGTCATTATTTTCAAGAGCGAATAATATCCCTCCGGTTTTATCCAGTTTAGGGGCAACAGAAAAAGATGATTCAAAATTTCTGGTCCACAGCAGATTGCCGGAAGCTGTTAAACAAAATATTTTTTTATCCGTTGGCGCGAAAATTCTTGAGTCCCAGCCGGGAATTACTTTCGCGCACAGGGGACTGCCAAGATTATACTGCCACAATTCCCTTCCCGCGCGGTTAACAGCTATCAATGTGCCGTTTGTTCTTGAAAAATACGAAGTGCCTTCCCGGGATCGCGTAACAAAAGGGCTGATGCGCCCTCGTGCGTAATAATTCCACATCGGCGTTCCGGCTGTAGAATACGCTCTGATATTTCCGCCGTCCAGCGCGACAACCGCCGATTGCACCTGAACATCCGGCAAAGACAGGACAAAGCCGCCCAAAGCCTGACGCCAGAAAGGCTCATTTTCTTCAGCATTGCTTTGAGCGAAAACAGGAACGGCAATCAGGAGCAGAAGGATGCACTTTTTTAAAATTTGAAACATTGGATAAATTATACACTAAAAAAAATTATTGTAAAACTGAGGTTGTTCCTCAACCAGCCGGGTTTTGGAACAACCTCAATTCACCGGTAATAAAAGAACACACTCCCGCTTCGCCGGCTGGCTCAATTAAAAGTTCTCCGCCCTCCCCGATACCTGCAAGCCGGCCTTTAATTTCTTTACCGTTATCCGCCGCACCGCTAATAAATACAACCTGTTCGTCTTTTTTAAACAGCCGTTGTTCAATACGGGATATCAACGTCTTATTGTCATCCGTTTTATCAAGAGAAGAATCTCCGCGTATTATTGGCGCTACAGGTTCAAGTTCATCGTAAAGCCGCATAAGGATTTTTTCCAGCAATGAAAAACGTTCATTATCAGTAATTTCAATTCCTGCGGCAATAGCGAGACTAACCGCTTTTTCCGCCAGATGAGAAGGAAACTCTTTTTGCGTGATATTTACCCCAATACCGAGATGCACATTACCGCCGTCAGCTTCACAAAGAATTCCCGCTGCTTTTCTGGCATTAATAATAATATCATTCGGCCACTTTATTAAAACTATGTTCTTTAATGAAGGAGCGAAATCTTCAATCGCCAGAGATACAGCCAATCCCGCGCGCAATGTAAGCAGTTGCGGAATTTCTTCGATACGCGGATAACGCAGCAGGATGGTAAAAGGAAGGCTGGTATCACTATCCATCTCCCATGTTCTTCCAGGAACGCGTCCCCGCCCCGCATCCTGAAAATCCGCGGCGATAACTGTTCCATGCGTTTCACCTGAAGCCGCGAGCCGCCTGGAAACATCCATGGTGCTGGAAACAATTTTTTCATGATACACAGGAGCGTTAAAGGGGTTTATAATGGAAATCTTTTTTTTATTATTCATTGGGATTCTCTATTTTCTTGACTTAAAATAAGTCTAATATTATTTTATCATTATAGGGGAAAAAATGGGTGTAATACGAACCGCAGCAGCGCAATTTGTGAAGCTATTGTTCTGCCCAATGCGGAAGAAGCATTGCTGGGAGCTATACCTCTTGAAGCAATGGACCTGGCAATAAATCCCCGCAAAGAAGAAATAACCGGCGCTCACGGTGACAAAATAGTGCATTCCGTAAAAACCACGTCCGCAAATGGTTAAATAGCATAAGTGTATCAAAACTAACTAATAATCCAGTCACCAGATAAAATCTGTATCAAATTGACACAAAAAATATCAAATTTTTTCCCGTTGTATCAAAATAACCTAAAACCTAATAAACCTAACCTGATACTCATTAAAAAAAACCAAATAATCTGCAAATATTCCAAATAATTATTGAAAATGAATACTCAAGATTTATTTGGAAGGTGTCAGAGACAAAAGTACCATGCGAATTTAGTACATTTAACCTCTAACAAGCCTTAAAAATAATAAAATAAACATACATTTTAATTAATAAGCGGAAATTCATCAATAATTGGCATGGTTTTTGCTAATATATAAGTGTCGACGAGGACAAGCGGAATAACCCGCCGAAAAGGGGGATGGTTCGTTGAGCTATAAATTCCGCAGAGAACGAAGTTTCAGGAACGAAGTTCCAGAACAGTTCCAGTATCCCGCCGGACAAAGAGGAAAAGTTATGAAAACTTTGACCATGTATCACCCCAACTCCATTCAAAACGCTCTCAGCGATTTTGACCGCTACTTTGAGTCATTCTTTGGAGACTCAGTACTGGCTCCCGCAACTCAGCTTTTTGGCTACGCGCCCGCTATGGACATAAGGGAAACAGAAGACGCGTACATTCTTGACATGGATTTACCCGGTTTCGATGAAAAAAGCATTGATGTCCATGTAGACGGCTCAAACCTGACAATCACTTCCAAACAGGAAGACACAGGTGAAGAAAAATCTAATGCCGGGAATCACGGAACCTACATACTAAAGGAACGGAGGATCAGCTCCTTCAGCCGCTCCTTTAAGCTGCCGGAAAACGCGGACCCGCAAGCGGTAAGCGCCGCCTTTAAAAATGGCATTCTTAACATGCAAATTAAAAAACGGGCGGAAGCGCAGAAACGAACAATTCAAATTAACGCGGCTTAAACAGTAATTACCCGGTTCTGTTACACACAGAACCGGGCTAAAATATTAAAACTTTACTGCATTGCTTATTCCTGATAGAATGAGATAAGAGGAATTATATGGAAATGCCGTATACCTATTGGGAAGGAGAGGATAACTGGTTAGTAGGTTATCTTAATGATTATCCGGATCATTGGACACAGGGAAAAAACATTCCTGAATTAGAGGAAATGCTGATGGACTTGTATATAAATTTTCAGGAAGAAGCGAGAAACGGGAAAAAACCAATCAAGAAATCAGGTGTACTGCGAATCCCGGCATGAAACGGAATCTCCTGCTTAAAGAATTACGAAAACACGGAGCTGTTTTTGTCCGTCACGGCGGCAAACATGATATTTATGTAATTCCTGGAACAGGAGAAATTGAACAGGTTCCCCGGCACTCCGACATTGAAGAAAATCTTGCCAGAAATATTATTAAAAATTTATCCAGGAATTAGTCACAAACCTTAAATATAAATGCCGCTATAAACCTAAATCTTTGCCAATCAAAATAACCTTTATCCGTCCCGCTGGTTTGCAGAATCTTGTTGTGACAATGTGTGAGCAGATTGAATCGGGGCTAAGACAGTTTGTACAGGTTCCGGTTTCACTGCATGGAGTTTCCAGGTTGGGGAAACGTTGAATGTTAAGCGGAGCCGCGATTGTTTTCGCGCGGTTAATTGCGTCTTTATGAGTCTGAACGACTTTATTCATGCCTGCGACAACAATTACCTGTTTGGGACCGAATATTATCGCGGCTACACGATTGCCGTTTCCGTCGATATTAACAAGCTGACCTTCTCCGCTTACGGCGTTTGTCCCTGTAAGAAAAGTGTCGCATAAAAGAGCGCGGCGCATTATTTCATGCCGCTCCTGGGAGGTGGCTCCTTTGTCCCTGTCCAGAAGGTAATAACCATCTTTTTCCAGCCGTTCCTGAATGCCCAGGTCAACCAGCGTCAGCGAGCCGCCCCATGAAACATGGTGATCTTTGGGAATTAAAGAAAAAACCTTTTCTACCGCATCGCCGCATTCATCAAAATAATGAGCGCCGAAACCATGCGCTGACAGCGCCCTAACGACAATTGGTCCCAGTTTGGAATATCTTTGTTCTGATAGTGTTCTCATACATTAATCATATCAAATAATACATAAAATTGATAGACATCAATAAACATTATTTATGTATGCTCCGCTGAATGATCGTTGCTTTTGCGGTAGTAAACCATTGTTATCACAATGCCTGTTACAAGTATCGCGATGTTCAGTATAAAGGGGAGATTCCTGGATATATCGGAAAGTATGCCTCCAATCCATCCAAACGGAGATGTTACCAGCATGATAAACATGAAACGAATTGCCAGTATTCTTGCCCGTTCGCCCGGAACCAAATGAATATTTATTAAAGATTCGCCGAGCATGGTTAGGGCTCCGACGGCAAAGCCGTCAAACACAAGCGACAATAAAATAAGGGGATATTTAATTATTCCTTCGGCGGGAATCATGATTAACAGAAACTGTCCCAAGAAATAAGATGTAAAGGCGAAAACAAGGGGAAGCTTTAATATTCCCTTGAGAAGTTTCGGAATAACAAAGAATAAAAATATAATAGCCAGAACTGATTTAAATATATTAAAAAGGGGAAGCAGCGCTTCGGAAACAAGGAGTTTTTTGGTTACCAAAATCTGCCAGAAGGTATTGTTAATTGCCCCGACTATCCAGCTAAATGCCGCGATTACAATTGAAAAAATCATGCCGCGGGACTGAAGGATCATTTTAATTACTTCGCCGTAACCGCCTGAAAGCTGAAAAATATTTTTTCCTTTTGTTTCATCAAGCCTTATTTTTCCGATTTCAGTTTCTTTGGATGCCAGATAAAGAATGATTACTTTTACAGCCATTAAAATAAAACCATTTAAAAACAAAATTTTTATCGCAGGAATAAGTGTCAGCCTGGAAATTAAAACCGCAGTGATGGGAGCGAAGACGGCAGATAGCTGCCCGAATGCTGTAGTAAGGGAAAATATTCTTGTTATCTGCTTTTTTTCCGCGTCTTCGATCAACAGGCATGTCCAGGAATTCGCAGTTACTCCGTTAGAGCCGTTAATAATCGCCGCAACGAGAAAAAACCAGAAATTTTCCGCACGCCACCAGATAAGGGCCGGAATACACCATCCAAACACATCAAAAATCGCGGTCGCTTTTCTTCTGCCTATTTTATCGGTTATCGGGCCGCTCAAAAAGGAAAATAAAAACTGAGACAACATGCAGATTGTTGTAATAAAGCCTATCCGTGAATCGTTCAGCCCCAAAGCCAGCATATATACCGATAAATACGGCATACAAAGATTCATGGAAAGGCCCCATAAAGGTTCTGTATATACGCACGCGCGCGGATTGCCCTTTAATTTTTTAAAGACGGAAAGTAATGAATCGCTCATTTAATTAAAACCTCTTATACTAACTTAAAATACCTGTTCCAGCACATAGAATACGCTTTCATCAGTGCCAAATATAATTCTTTTACCGGCGATAACAGGCGCGGATAAAATTGAACCTTCAGTTTCCATTTCCCATAACAGGCTACCGTCCTTCGCGGAAATACACACCAGTTTAGGCGGAGTAAAATCACCGCCAAGAAGACCGAAGTACACGCGTCCCGCTGCGATTGTTGGAGCCGAACTTACAGGAGTATCAAAAATTTTTTCCCAGCGAAGAACGCCTGTTTCCGCGTTAAAAGCGCGAGCGGCGCAGTCGCCTCCGGTGAAAATAACCAAATCTTTCCATATTGTGGGAGCCATGAAATCAAGCAGTTCAACATTTCGCAGAAAAAGATACCACATCATTTCATAATCCTGGTTATCCAGAATTCCTTCGTGAATTTGCTCCCATACCATTTCTCCCGTATGACGGTTAAAGGCATAGAAACCCAGATACAATCCTCCGTAAGGATCCGCGGTTCCAAAATAAATCAAATCTCCGCGAACCGCCGAAAAGGAATACCAGGTAGCAGCGATTTCATGATATGACAAGAACCATAAAAAATCCCTCTTGTTGATATCATAAGGGCCGATTAGCTCAACTACCGGACCTGTACCGAAATACATAACATCATCCGCCATCAGGAATGTATAGTTGTACCAGCCGGGATTGTCAATTCTAAATTGTTCCTCGCCTTCGGGAGAAAGAAAATAAATCGCGTCAGCGTCTCCTACAAAGATTATGTAATCACCGTAACGCTGCACCTGCGAATTGATCTGGCTCCTGATTGGAAAATTCCATATCTCCTGCCCGGTGTCGCGTGACAGCGCGTAGAGTTTGCCGTCTTTGCTTCCAAAGTACACCTGATCCCTGTCAGCGTAGGGAATTGAATTGATCTCCGCACCGCTTTTAAACACCCAGCGCATGTAGCCGCTTTCCACATCCAGCGCGTAGAAGTTGCCGTCATCAGAACCAAAATAGATTGTGTCGCCGATTACTACAGGCGGATTAAGAGAGCGTATTTTTTCATCGCTTTCCTGAAGTTTGATCTTCCAGCGCAGGCCCAGCGGCGGAGAAATGCGCGATGAGCTGACGCCGCGCCCGCCCTCGCCGCGGAACTGCACCCAGTCTGTGTTACGCGAACAGGCGTTTAGCGTAAAAAAAATAGATATTACCAATAACGGAAATATATGCGGTTTTTTAATAATAATGCCTGTTCTCTCCATCATAGGTATGCGAGCCCCCTTAAACTGAAGACGCGTTTTATGGCGTGTAACGGGTCGCGGCGGCGGGTGGAGTTAAGTATGTTATGATACTCCTGTGTAAGCTGTTGGAATCGTTCTTCCATTTGAGATGCGTCCGTAAATTGCCGCCAGCGCAGTTCCGAGTAAATGCCGGCAAAAGCTTTTAGGGCGGGGCATTCTTTTTCATTTATTGAATATTCCGATTTGGATTTTTTCGCGTATTTTGCAAAAAACAATTCATGATATTCGTGAGCTGTTTTTGACGCAGGTTTTATTGGTTTACCGTCCGCTGCAAGGCGCGCGAGGAGAAGAAGGTACAGAGAGCGGGCTCCTTCTCTTCCGCCGTTTCGTGTTCCAAGAAACAAAACCAGTTCGCGGCCGTAGCGCAGGGCGTATGCACCTAACAGCAGGAAAGCGGCCAGAACGCAAGCGGTCCTGAAAACTGCCTGCCATGGAAATTTCCGAACGGCGGAAAAAACTTTTTCATCATCAATGATGGGAATTACAACATCCCAGGTATTAAAATCGCCCATGCCTACAGGCGGAATGGAAAATGATGTCGCCTCAAAATCAAGCCATCCGTAGCCGGGGATATAAAACTGCGTCCATGAATGACTGTGAAGATTGGTAACCATGAACAGGTTTTCAAACGGGTATTCCTGCAGAACTTTAATCTGATTGCGGAGCGTAAAAAGGCCGCGCAGATGCGCCGGAGTCTGAAGGTTTTCAGCCGCCAGATAACCTGTCACAACCCGCGACGGGATACCCGCAAGCCTGCCGAGCAGTGCCAGAGTATTGGAAAATTCCACGCAGTCACCTTCCGCTGATTTAAAAAGAAATTCTTTTAATGACGCGATGGAATAATCGTCATTGTAACTGAGGTTATACTGATATTTTGAAAAGCTTATCAGTATCGCAAGAATTTTTTCCAGATAGGAATTTCCGGCAAAATACGCATTGGGAGAATTACTGAAAATTCCTTTTAGATAATCGTCGTTCAGGATAATCTCTTCACGGTTTACCTGCCAATAATTTATGGCGCTGTTCAGGTAAGCGTCAAAGGCATCCATGTCGCCCTTTTCCAGGGAAAGTTCCAGATAGGGAGCAAGAGCGCTTTTTTCGGTATCGCTTAAATGACGCGTAACAGTGCCAATGAGCCTGAGGGGATCTCCGTAATGAGTGCCTGAAACAACCTGATGAATGTAGCGGAGAGGTCCGGAACCTTCGCTGAGTATTGTAGGATCAATTGACAAGGGGCGGTACGGCAGATATTTTTGAGATAATGTAGAAAGGGAAAAAACTTCCTGCCGCCGCCTGCCCGTGTCAAAGTTCGGCTCATTGTTAAACCATGTAACAAAAAAACGCTGATAGGCAAGACGGTTCAGCGGTTCATCATCGCTTGCAAGAAATCCTTTTACAGGATCAAGCTGGCCGTTAAAGGAACTGCCCATATACACAGGTTCCCTGTCCGATGCTACTATCATCACCATATACTGCCGGTTATCTTCCGAGTTTCCGTTTCCGCTGCCGCGTCCTGTTTTATTTTGCCAGCTGTGTTCCGAAATACCGCGCAATCCAGGCTGGCCTCCCTTACCGTCAAGCGGAATGGTTCTGCGTCCGTTTCTCCTTCCTTCTGTTTCCTGCGGCATACCATGTTCAGAATCGGATCGAATTCTTTCCGGTATCCGCTCAGGGATAAGATTTTCAATCACGGTATTTCGCACAAAATCGGCGGGTAAAACAAAAAGCACTAAAGCCAGCGCGAGAGCAGAGACAAGAGCGAAAAGCGTTCCTTCCTTCCATGCCGCGCCTGAACTTTGCGGGTAAAGGCAAAAATATACCACAACGCTGTGTAAAAGAAAAACTACTATTGTCCAGATTAAAATAAATTGTGTTAACTCAATGCTCTGCCCTGCGGCGTCTTCGCCGGAGCGTGACAGCGAAAGCAGGCGCAGGCATATCCATGCCAGAAAAAACGGCTCCAGCGCCGCGATTTTCGCCCAGCGCGGATGATGAAATAAAAGATATGTAAGTATAAAAGCGGCAAGGCCGGAAAGAAACGGCTCCAAAGCTCCGGAGCTGAATCCTCCAGCTAATACCGAAAGCAAAGCCAGCGTAAGCAATGCGACAATGCATCTGCTGCGAAAACTGAATGACGGAAGAAATGCTATTAAAATCTGAATTGGGACAATAATAAACCACTGCAATGTACCGATTCGGTCAAAGGAAACGGAAATACCCGGATGTATAAGCACAAGCCCCGTTACGCTGAAATAAAAAAACAACCGCAGGATAAAAAGAATGATCGCCTTCTTCCCGAGCTTATTCATATTCTCGTCTCCGCGTACATTATCTCTGTCCTGTTGGCGTGAGCTCCCGACGGTTTAACTGTTTTCCTTTTAAAGTACGCCGGAAATGGAACGCAGCCTTTCTGAATAAAATCCCTGATATATAAAGTTTCCATATCAGTGTTTACGCTTATATTGCTGCCCTTTATTCTCTTCTCTGCGGGCTGAATCATGTAAAGGGAAACTGGACGCGGGTTACACGCAACCAGAAAACTGTACAATCCAAAATCACATGCAGTTGAAAAAACGTAAAGATCACCTTGTGAAACTGCAGGCGCCGCTCCTTCATTTTTCGGCGGAGAAAAAGCGATACCGGAAAGCTCTTCCAGAAACTCGTCAAGGTCATCCTGATCCTCAATTTCCCGGACGCCTTGCGCAGTACGAACGCTGAAAACAAAGGATGAATTCTGCTCCATAACGCTTCTTAAAAAATGCGAAAGCCGCGCCTTCGCCCGATCCAGAAGCCAAAGAGCCTGAATAGACTCACTGCGCTCCCTGTTCTTTTTCCTTTGTTTTCCGGTATTAATACTGGCAGGTCCGTAATTGCGGAAATAAACCTCTATCCGGCTTACCTTTTCCTGATTGTCAGGCGATATGCGCGTAATTAATGCATCAATCTTTTCTGAGCTTTTCCAGTTTATATCCCGGAAACGGTCGCCTGGAGTATATTCCCTCATGTAATAACGCTCTTCGCTGGTTGTTTGTTTATTGCGTTTGTCTTCCGCGCCCGACTGCGCGTTTATACTGTAACTTTTCCTGAAGCACGGAGCGCTTCTTATCTTCACAGTTCTGCGCCGGGTTATTCCGCAGGAAAAGGAATAGAAACCGAAAATGTCGCGTAACATACAAAAGCCTTCTCCGTGAAATACGCCAGACATCGGAAAATCAAGGAGAAGGCGCGCGTGAGTCTGTCCGCGCGGAACCGAAGTTTCGGCCAGCACAGGGCAGCCGCTGCCTGTGCCCGATGGGAAAAAACGCCCGCGGATAATAAAATGCAGACGGAAAAAAAGCGGAACAGGCGCGTCAAGGCCTGATACAATGGAATCTTCGCGCGCGTTAGCTGTCATGGGAAACGGCGGTTTCCAGCCGGTTTCAAAGGATTCAAATTTCCGAGACTTCCACGCGCCGAAGATACCCGTAAAAAAAAGCAAAAGCAGGACGGCGCATGAGATTACAATTTCGTATGAGTTGCGCGCGGAAAGGGAGCGGATTAAAATAACCAGAGCAGTAACCAGAACAGCAGCGCCTGCCGGCGTGAATACAGGCTTAATCCGCCATGTCCGGGATATGGTTTTATCCGAAGCTTTTCCCTGTCCGATCATTTGTTCAATTGATCAGCGCGTTTCGGTTCAACAGGAACCGAATTTAAAATACTTTTAAGCGGCGCTTCCGGCGGTATGGAAGGATCGCGGGTGACAATGCGGTGAGCCATGGCGTGTATAAAAATTTCTTTTATTATGTCAACGCCTGCATAATCCATGCCGCGGCAGAGAGCCAATGACTTTGCCAGACGCGAAATGCGCACGCCGGCTCTCGGACTCGCGGGAGTTTCAATATCCGGATGCGTTCTTGTTTGCCTGACACAGTTTACAATATACGCGGTTACATCATCATGCATCTGCACATCGTCAACCATTTTTCTCCAGCGGATCAAATCGGCGCTGTCAATAACGCTCTGAAAACTGTCCCACGCGTCTATCCTGCCGTGCCGGTTAATAATTTCTGTTTCATCTTTTTCGGACGGATAACCAAGGGAGATGCGAATCATAAAACGATCAAGCTGCGGCACGGGAAGCGGAAACAGGTGAACGCCCTTTAAATTCATAGTGGCAATAATAAAAAAAGGATCTTTTAAACGGTAAAGCTTGCCTTCGATGGTTACGCTCTGCTCTTCCATCACCTGGAAAAAACTTCCCTGGGTTTTGGGAGTTAGCAGGTTAATCTCGTCGCATAACACAAAATGCGCGAAGATGGGTCCCTTGTTAAAAATCAATTCGCCGGAATGGCCGATAAAACGGTTATAGCCCAGAATATCCTGCGGCAGAAGATCAACAGTGCACTGAATGCGGCTAAAACCTTCCATTTTAGCTTCGCCTGAAGCGATGCCGCCGTCTCCTGAACCAGCGCCGGCAATCGCCGCCAGATCCTCAGGACGCCAGCGTATGGACTGAGCCAGCGCGCGCGCAAGAGAGGTTTTTCCAACCCCGTGAGAATCCGCCAGGATCACATGACCGCCCGCTATCTGAGATGCGATAATATATTCCAGTTTTTTTTCATCAACTGATATCAGCCGCCTGATATTATTTATCAGCGATTCAATTGACTGCTTAATTTGGGAATCCATGAATTTATAATAACTTAATTAACAGGCAGTGGATAGAGGGCTCACTAATAACATTCATGCTATTGCGCGCAGGTTTTTTTTATGTTAATCTGAAAGAGTGAGGAATCTTGCCAGGCTGGCGCTTTTTTTTAGTCTCAGTTTTGTTCTGGTTTTCCTTGCGGCCACTGGTTTCCGGTACCTGACTCTGAGAGTCGATTGGATACGGGTTCTGCCGCAAAAACCCGAGACATTCCTGACAATACTGATAAACGCCGCGCACTGGGCATTATCGCTTGCGATGTATTTGTCTGTCGTTATAACTTTATGTTACGCCGCAAGGAACCGGTGCTTCGCTCCGGTAACAGTATTATGTATGATGATCCTGTCAATCGGTTTTAACTTTGGCGTTTCATTCGCCCTGTATCACTGGAGACATGTGCCGCCCGCGCAGATTACAGGCAGGCAGTTGGGTGAAAGCGGATTGATCCTGTCCAATTCAATAAACAGAAATGAAACAGCGGTAATTTTACTGAATGGATCCGCGCAGCCGCTCGGACCGCGGGTAACTGCAATGCCAGACCGGCCATTATTTTTTCAGGAATCAACCGCCAACGCACAGATAAATTTTCCTCCCATTCCATTTACAGATAACTCGCCGTGGTATATAAAAAATCTCGCAATTGATGTCAGGCTTAACGCGCAACAGCTTGAACAGAGATTCAACGAAGGAATAACGCCATATTTAATCTACGCCGGCTCTCTTGTTTTTTTATTGTGTTCGCTTGGTTTTATTTTAGAATTCAGTGTGTGGCCGCTTGCGAATCTTTTTCTTGGCATCCTCGCATTCCGCGGAATTCTTGCCGCAGCAGGTTTTTTTAATTCTCCTGAAATGCAGGAACTGTTCAGTACGTTTTTAAAAAACATGATTCCATCTTCTCTGGTGGTTCCCATAATATTCGCCGTCCTTGGATTGATGGTGCATTTATACACCATTCTGGTTTATATGGCAAAAAAGCGCGGTAATCATGATGAACTTTAATAAACTGCGCACCCCGCAAATGATTTGCCTGATTTATATATTTATATCAGGTTTACTTATTATAACTTTTCGTTTTATTTTTCCCGGCTCGCAGCCGCCGCTATTGATTTTTTCAGGCCAATGGCGGCTGATACAGGGCGCGCTGGAATTTTTTAACCTGTTTCCGGCACTGGCGTTTTCCGCCCTTGTCATTCCTTTCGGGCTGGTTTCGCATTCCACCGAAGACAAACAGCCCAGTTTTTCCCAGGCGCTGTTTAACCGCCTGCTTTCATCGCTGATAACCGCGATAATCTGCGCGGTAATTTACGGTGCGTTTTTTTTTCTTGCTCTTCCCTTGGTAAAAAATTCTGAAGAAAATATTCACTTTAAGGGAGAACTGTATCATCTTGCAAAAGAGCAGGCACAGATCAGAAGCAAGGCGGGCGAGTGGCAGGAGGCTTCACAGTTTATAGGAATTTGCGAACAGGTCTGGCCCAACAGTCCCGAGTTAAACAATTTAAAACTGGATATTGAGATTGGTCTTGACAGGGAACAGTACGATGAGATTTATGAAAAATCTGAAGCGCGTGAAGCGCTGTCAAGGGAATGGCGAAGCGCTGAAATAACCCCGCTGTCCGGAGACGGTCAATCGTTAAACGCAACATCAGCAATCGCGCTGAGCGAAAAAGCATTCGCCGAAAAACGCTATTTTGACGCGCACTGGCTCGCCACTACAGGCGAAAGGCTCGCTCTGGACGGCAGCCCTGAAGCGGCTAACGCGGCAAGGCTCGCGAGCGAAGCGTGGAACATGATCGATTCTCAGTCGCCCAACATGAGGGAAGAGCGTCTTTACGCGCTTTTCAATCTGAAACTTTCAGGTTATCAGGCGATGAACTCAGGCGATTTTATAAGCGCCTATTATATTTTTCAGGAGCTGCTGGCTCAGACTCCCGATGATCCCGATGTATCGCGCTTCCTTGCCGCAAGCGAGCAGAGAACAAAAGAATACGCGTTTTTTATTGACGAAATGGAATTAACGCTTGGAGAGATACTTACAGGCGCGCTGTTTTCCCTGCCAGGCCACGGCGGAAGGGCTGTTATCCGCTTTAAAAATCTTTCAACTTCGCCTGATATTGCCTACGGAATGGGACTTGAGTACATGGAATTTGATCTGCTCTCGCGTCCGGTTGTCAGCATGAGAGCCGATTACGCGAAACTCCTGCCCTATATAATAAACGGAAAACAGCAAATAATTATTTTAACTCACGCTCTCAGCCGGTATGACAAAAATAACAGTTGGCAGGATGAATGGCTGATAGGAGATAAAACGCCAACTGGAGTAATTCTTGATATAAGCATCGAGGATTTTTTACTCCTTTCAAATGTGCGCCGGGGGCTGCCCAATCTTCAGATTGATGAACTGTACACAGCCTCCAAAATACTCGGCGCGACAGGATATATCAGCCAGATATTTGAAGCGGAAATATTGAACCGCCTTGGCTCGGTATTATTTTTCCTTCCCATGGCGGCCATTGTAATAATAATAGGCTGGCGTTTCCGCACAAAAACAAATCCGCGTTTTCTGTTTCCACTGCTGCTTCTGATTTTACCGGTAGTCTTTTACGGACTTGTTTTCATATACCGCGCGTTTCTGAATAATCTGGGAATTTTACTGATATTAAGTTTTGGTTTTACCGCCGCTCTGATAATCTTTCTGGCTGCAATTACGCTGATTCTTTTTGTTGCTATATTAGCGTTAGCCGCTCAGCACGAATAAAATACACGCCGCTTTTTTTTACTAATTCCTTTCCAGCATTAATAATTTTTCTTTTAAATCAAGTCCGCCTGCGTAGCCTGTCAGGCTTTTGTCGCTGCCGATTACGCGGTGGCAGGGGATAATAACCGAAATCGGGTTGCGGTTATTCGCCATGCCGACAGCGCGGCATGCCTTTGGGTTTCCAATCACGGCGGCCAATTGTCCGTAACTGCATGTCTGTCCGTAAGGAATCATCTGAAGCGCGTTCCATACCGTCATCTGAAACGCGGTTCCCCCCGGAGCCAGAGGCAAATCAAAAGTTTTTCGTTTACAGTCAAAATATTCACCTAACTGATCCGCCGCTTTTTTAATCAGCGGAGTTTCATTTTCACCAATGCCGTTCTTCCTGAAAAAATCCGATATTCTCCCGCCGTCAAAAAAAACACTGCAAATGGCGCCGTCTTCTTCAGCTATGCCGATTTTACATAACGGAAAACGGTAATAATAAAAGCATTTCATTTTTTTATCCTGCAACGCTTGTCTTTAAATGTCTTTCTTTTTCAAACCGGCTGAGAGCGAGAGTAATCAGGCGCGTAATAAGTTCCGTGTAGGAAACGCCGCTTGCTTCCCACATTTTGGGAAACATGCTTATCCTGGTAAAGCCGGGCATGGTGTTAATCTCGTTGACAATCAGATCGCCTGAGTCTTTCAGAAAAAAGTCCACGCGTGAAAGACCTTCGCAGCAGAGCGTCTGAAAAACCTTTACAGCCATGTCCTGAATACGCCTGATTGTTTTATCGTCAAGTTTCGCGGGTATTACAAGTGACGCGCCTTTTTCATCCAGATACTTTGCGTCATAAGAATAAAATTCATGGGAGGGAATAATTTCACCAGGTACGGAAGCGGCCGGCTCTTCATTACCAAGCACGGCGCATTCAATCTCGCGTCCCTGAATGTATTCTTCAATGATGATTTTTGTATCATACTGAAAAGCGTCACATAACGCATCTGAGTATTCTTCCCTGTTATAGACTTTGTTAATCCCGACAGATGATCCCATGTTCGCGGGCTTGATAAAAAAAGGTTTTCCGAGAGCGGCTGCAATATCTTCAAAAGAAGGCGTCTTTTCGTGGCTTTTCAGCGAAATAAATTTACCAGCCGGAATGCCGCTGTCGCGTAACAGCCTTTTCATCGCGTCCTTATCCATGCCGATTGCGGAGCCAAGAACGCCGGGCCCGACAAAGGGAATATCCGCCAATTTCAGCAAGCCCTGAATTGTGCCGTCCTCGCCGAAAGGCCCGTGCAGAATTGGAAAAACAACATCAAGCGGAACATTACCCGCGCTGTCTGTGGAAAGCATTCCGATATTTTCTGTTTTATAAATAACAGGTTTACCGCCTGAATTTAAACTGACAAGGGAAGGATTATCAGCGTTTAACAAAAATTGTTCGGCATCAAAAAGATGCCAGCGCCCGCGTTTGTCAATGCCGAAAAGAACAGGTTCAAAAAGGGTCCTGTCGATTGCTTCATAGACATTTTTCGCGGACAATAGAGAAATTTCATGCTCCGCGGATTTACCACCGAAAAGGATACCGACAACTTTTTTATCTTTCATTTAACGCCCAGTAAGCCGCCGCCACGGATTTACGCCGAAGCGCAGCAGAAAATAAAGCCATCCAAAACCAAAACCGGCAAGATGGGTCAGATGCGCTACCCCGCTGCTGCGTCCTGTAAATGAAAAGACAAGTTCAAGCGCGGTAAAACCCAGCACCATTACAGGTGCGCGCAGGGGAAGTATACCCCAAATATAAATAATGGAATTGGGGAAAAACACAGCATACGCAAGCTGCACGGCAAAGAGCGCGCCGGACGCGCCCATAAGCGCCACCCAATAATTGCGCGTAACGTAATAAACGCCGAATGAAAAGATTCCGGCCAGAATGCCTGTCATTAAATAATAAAGAAGAAATTCACGGCTGCCCATCTGCTTTTCAACATGGATGCCAAAAATAAAAAGACCCAGCATGTTAAACAGAATATGGCTTATGCTTCCGTGTAAAAACATATATGTAATAAATGTCCACACCCATCCATTGGTCACGGCCAGAGGTATCATGGCCATTCGTATAATCAGCGTATTGCGGAAATTGGCTCCAAAAATCTGCATCACCGCGTAAACGAGAATGTTTATTCCTATTAACCAGTATACAGTACCGTAATTCCGGTATTTAAACGGCTGCCTAATTATGTTCATGTTAATAGAATAAAGATTGAACACATAGAGGTCAACCTGTTGAAATGAAATTATCTTTAACATGAGAGAGCAAAAAACAAGACATAAAAAAAACAGCAGCGGCTTTCCGCCGCTGCTGCTCTATTCTGTCTGCCAGTGGATATTTTTAGAATCCGAATCGCACTCCTGCATTAAAACCAAAGCCCTGCGCGTCAAAAGAAGATTTAAAATCCGAGGAGCGAAGCGACGCTCTCAGGTTCAATTCAAAGAATCTGAGATTTAATGCAAGACCGGCGTGATGCGTCCATATAGTTTCTGTATAATCGGTGCCGATATTAATTATCAAAAGATCCACAATATTCAACTGTACGCCAATGCCTGTGTTAAAAAGCGGCTCTTTATTGTTAATATCAATTGACATGCCGATATTCGGTCTTATAACAATAAACTCATTGCTGAATGGCTTATATCTGGTAAAAACATCGAAGCGAAGGGGCCGTACAACAAATACTTCTGAGTCGCTTCTGTAACCGTAAACCAGCGTTTCATCACCGAATTCGGGGATTTCCAGTCCGCCGTCGATTATTGTAGAAATTGTTGTGGGAGGAATCTCATAATCCAGAGAAACTGCCAGCCTGTCTTTCATTTTCGCGGGAATAACGGGAATATTGGAAATGCTGCCTCCTACGTCAAGGAAGGGAAACAAATCAAGTTGAGCATGAGCGGATATATCAAACCCAAGATTTATACTGCTAACATTCTGAATATTTAGGTTATCATCAAAAAGCTGGCTGAACGGGCTGTAAATACTGATGCCTCCATCCGCGTCAAACGAGAGACCTTCGTTTGTATCAGTATTCAATGTAAAGTCAATTCCGGTTCTGGGAATATAAATCAGGGGAGCAAACACTGAAGGCGTAGCGCCGATGCGCAGTTTCCCGAATTTTCCGGAAGCCCTTACACCGACATCAGCGTAAATGCCGCCCGTCGCGCTAATATTTCCCGTGAATAATGTCTGGTTAACATTCCCTTCCGAAACAAGGGTAAAAAGTGATTTTGGCAGATTAAAATTAATATTACCGTCAGCGCCGGCGAAAATTCCAAGCTCCCACTTGCTTCCAAAAAGATTGATGTTTAATAAATTGACATAGAAACCTGTGTCAACAGCAGCATTCAGGTTTAAACCATTGTCGCCAAGCCTGCCTGCGAACTCATTAAGATCGATAATTGCTTTACCGTCAATCTGCTTGTCCGGATCCAGTAAATCACCGACTTTAACAAGGTTATTATCAAATCCCAGTCCCGCGTCAATGCCAATCTCAAAACTCTGACGGGCAAAAGAAAATGTTTTTTTAGGTACATTTTCCTGATCGTTTTTCTGCGCGTAGAGTGGCAGTGATATGGCAATAATTAAAAGTATAAAAATTATTTTCTTCATTTGTTCCACCCTCCTATAAAATATCGATTTCAATATCAGCGACTGCCTTTACCGCAATGGTAAAGTCAAAGCGACCTGCCATATTCTCAACAGCAAATGTAGCATAACTATCACTTTGGTTATCCTTTTTCAGGAGAATTTCAAATGTAGGAGAAAATGGATAAGAAAAACCATCAGAATTAATTTCCCAATGAGGTGATGTTACGCTGGAAAAATCTAAAATATGATCTAAGCCTTTATTCTTTACCAGTATAGCGAGCTTATCTTGATCAAAAATTGTTATGTTTCTATTTTCTATAATAATATCTACAGATTCAAGCTGACTAAAAATATCATCACTCTCGTTGGGACCAGTGCGCCCAAACAAATCGCCGGTTCCATCACTTCCGCCGAATAATTCATCCAATCCCATATCAAGTTTAACATAACCTGGTACAGATGATGCTCCGGTAACCCTTAGCTCTAAAGGAAGCACAATAACAAGATCAGCTTTAATTTTTCCAACCACACCCCGGGTTATGTAAAATTGCGGTATATCAATCGCATAAGTTAATGTACCCGAGCTGCTATTGATTACATTGGTAAAATTAATCGGGTTTACGCCAAGACCAAGACTATGTAATGGAATTTCCTGTGTAATCTGTTCCATGTTTGCCGGAAAATCCGGTCCATTACGCGGAGTTAATGTGGAGTCATATATAGGCGATGTTCCATAAGTCAAATATTCGCTATCCAATTTAAGTGTCAATCTTGCATTACTAACTCCGTTAATATAAATATAACCTTCAACATTGTTAAATGCAGTGCCCTCGCCTAAAAAAGTTGTTAAGTTTATATCAAGATTTATATCATCTGTTAAATTACTCGTATCACCCTTAACTATTGCTGTATCCCATTCAAAAACAATATCCGGCGTTATTTGTCCGGAACAAGGCGCAGTAATATTAACAAAAATTTCCAGCTCGTTATTAGCGTTTAAGTGACTACCGGGCAGAAATGTAAATGAGCCTGAGTTAACGAATCGCAGCTTGTTGTCTGCGGTTGGAGTTCCTGAAATATAATTAGGTATTCCGAGACCTGGAATCTTGATACGCAGATTATTTGCCAGATTAGGGCGATTCTCAATTTCTATGCCGAACGGACCGCCGGTCGCCTGTACTATCAATTTTGCCATATCATCCAAAGGCACAGAAATAAATGGGGTGCAGGAACAACCAGAAGAATGGTTTATATTTATTTGTGTTTCAACATATTCCGATAGCTCAGAAGGAGTCATGGTCAATATATTTTCTCCTAGACAAATTCCGTTACTTGCGCCGGAAAAAAGACCCTGATTATTAAAAAAGGAAGGAATGTTTACAGTTTCGCCGCTGACACCCGCCATATAATCCGCTAGTTCCAGTTCCATTTCCGCTATGGGATAATGAATTAAATATTTTTGTACAGTACTGGAATTTTCCGGTCTGTAATCGTATATTCTTATGCTATTATTTTCCGAATTGCCCATCATTGCGGCGATTCCATCGAAACTTAAAAGTTCCTCAATTTCTTTTGCCGGGTTACCTATTGATAAATATACCCCCGGATTTCCTCTAATTGTTACATTTTGCGGTAAATTTATATCGCAGGACATCATTACCGCAATCAAACAAATAAAGAATATAAAAATTTTCTTCATATTTTTCTCCTTAAATATAATATAACATAAATTTTCGAAAATGTCATTTTAATGATGAAATTATATCGCCCTTAAACTGACTCCCGCTGTGAATACTTGTAAAATTATGATGACATTTAATGATTTTCGGCATTTTTTGGTAAATTCATACCACTGTGATAAGGCGGATTTTACGATTATTTTATAGAATTAATTATTGACGGATGGGAACATGGGTGTTAAAATTACTGTAACCAGTTTGGTAAAAACCAAATATCATACCTTTTGGATTAAGCTATGCAGTATTTTGATACTCATGCCCATTTGGGGCTTGTAGTGGATGACCCAATTGAACAACTCATTGTTATACAGGAAGCCCGCCAGGCTTCTGTTGCCAGGATCGTCTCAATTTGTAACAGTCTTCACGACTTCGGTCAGGTTTATGAAAACCTGAAATCAGCGGCGAATGTCTACCATGCCGTAGGGGTAAGTCCTTCCGAGGTGCAAAACCCTGGCAGGGACTGGTTTTCTCATATTGAACAAAGCGTTCAATATCCGCGCGTAGTCGCCATTGGAGAAATCGGTCTGGATTATTACCGTAAATTCGGGGATAAAAAATCCCAGATTGAACTTTTTATAACTCAGCTTGACCTGGCAAATAAGCTCAACTTGCCTGTAATCATTCACAATCGCGACGCGGGCCATGATGTATTGGATATCCTGCGCGACAGGCTTCCTTCCAGAGGCGGGGTTCTGCACTGCTACTCAGAAGACGCAGCATACGCGGAGAAAGCACTGGATCTGAAACTGTACTTTTCCTTCGCGGGGAATTTAACTTACAGAAACGCGAAAAACCTGCACGAAACAATCGGCGTTCTGCCTCTTGACCGGATACTTATTGAATCGGAAAGCCCATTTATGGTTCCGGCGGATTATCGCGGCAAAAGAAACATGCCCAAATACCTGCCCATTACCGCTCGTTTCATGGCGGATATGCTCGATATGGAAGAAGAAGCGCTCGCGGATCAGCTCTGGAAGAACGCCAATAAATTCTTCGGTTTATCCGATGAATAATGCGCTTGCAGCAAAGTTCCCGGTACCGTCCTGTAAAAATAGGTTCCCTTGAGCTTTCAGGGAATCTTTTCCTCGCGCCTGTAGCTGGTTACACTGACCGCGCATTTCGTTCATTGTGCGCAGAAGAAGGCGCCTGCTTTTCATTTACTGAACTAATTTCCGCAGAAGCGCTGTACCGTAACTTCGGCAGATACGGTTTAATCGATCCGGATTTTATCTCACAGGGGCGCGATGGGTATTCGGTTCACGGCGCGCAGGAAGAAGCGAATAACGGGAGAAAAAAAGCTGATGGAAACAATGACCGCAAAATTTCTAGCGCTGTTCTTGCCGCTGTCAATCTGGTAAAACGGGGTGATAATGAAAAGCGTTATGCGATACAGCTTTTCGGAGCGGAAAGCGAATCAATTTATAAAGCGGCGGCTCTGCTCGCTCCGCTGGAGCCGGATGCTTTGGATATTAACTGCGGCTGCCCTGTGCCAAAGGTTGTAAAGAACGGAGCCGGTTCAGCCATGATGAAAAATCCGGCTAATCTTGGCCGTGTTGTAGAAGCTGCTGTACGCGCTTCGCGCGAAAGTCTGGGAGGCGTTCCCGTTACTGTAAAAATGCGTTCAGGCTGGGACAGCGCTTCCATTAACTACGTCCAATGCGCGCGGATTGCCGTTGAAGCCGGAGCCGCAATGATAAGCCTGCACCCCCGCACCCGCGCCCAGAACTACAGCGGAAAGAGCGACTGGACCCATATCGCGGATTTGGCATCGCGCCTTTCCGTTCCCGTAACAGGCTCAGGCGATCTTTACACGCCGCAGGACGCGGAAAGAATGTTAAGCGAAACAGGCTGCGCCGCTGTCATGTTCGCCCGAGGCGCGCAGGGTAACCCGTTTATTTTTTCCGCGGCCCGTTCATTTCTGGAAACGGGTGCATGGGAACCTGCTCCGGTATCCGCGCGGATCGCCACTGTTATGCGCCATCTTGAAATGCTCGCATCTGACACGGGAGAGCGCACAGCATGTCTTGAAATGCGGAAACAAGTCTGCGCTTACACAAAAGGTTTCATCGGAGGCGCGGCATTACGCGAAAAGGCTGTTCATGCGCAGACGATTGAGGATTACAGGCGGATATTGCAGAATTAATTTACCAGTCCGCCGAATGGAGCAAGCTCTTCCCAGTGGGATGGATCCAAAACATCCTTGTCTATCCGGATGAAAATTTCGGGATTAAAGCCGGATGCGGGGCGGATGGCATTGCTGACATTAAGGAAACCAAGATTGACGCCTGGGGCGTTTGGAGTATCGCCCAGACGCATCCGCGCCATTGATTCCGGATTACGGGTAATGGAATCCCAGGCGCGAGCGGATTCGGCGTAAAGGGACAGGGCGCGCGAACGGTAATCGCGGTTGCCGGTTGTGTCGGCGAGAGCTTCATAAACAACTCCGGCATTATTACGCGCCATCATAAGGCGTTCGCCAAGTTCCAGGAATTCCGGACGATCATTCGGCAGAAGCACCGGAAGCCTTGCGCGCTGATTTTCCAGAATGTTTAGCAGACGGTCAAAGTAACCCTGCGCGGCGAAATAATCACCGCGTTTATAAGTGGTGTTTCCAAGAGCGTGGAGCAGTTTATAGTTTAAGGGCAGATCGGCGGAAGCCTTAAACATGTATTCAAGCGCACTGCCCCAGTTTTCAAGCTGGTAGTTTGCGGCGCCCATTCTGTACTGAATTTCAGGCGGCGAATAACCGTATCTTTCAGCCCGTCTGTAATCATTGAGAGCCGCGTTCATGTCGCCCGCTTTGACAAAGTATTCCAAATCGCCTTTTGCCGCGTAAAGCTGCCCAAGCTGGGGAGAGGCTGATATTAAATTTCTGTTCAGGAAATCTTCGTAAAGTTCTATGCCCCTGACCAGTTCCCTTTCCGCTGGGAAAAATTCCCTGTTGTTGACGAGTAAGTTCGCGTAACGGTAATGGGTATCAACGCGCTGAAGACGGCGGCGCACAGGTTCGCTTTCCGCAAGATCAAACGCGCGTATCGCGTTTTCCAGGGTCAGACGCTCTTCATAAGTGTTGTTTAAACTCTTGTAATAACGTGCCAGCTGATAATGAGGTTCCGGCAGATTGGGCTTTTCCCTGACTGCCTGAATCAACATGGCGCGCACGCTTTCTATGCTTTCAACATACGGATTGGGAACGCCTTTAACTTCTTCCAGTTGTTTATCCAGAAGATACCCGCCCAGTTCAGCGATTGCTTCGGGAGAAAGCCGCCTGGTATCGTCGGCGTCAAACCAGTTTCTGAGGTTTAGCGTTTCCAGAAGATTATCCGTGCGGATAAAATATTTCATCATGCGTTCAACAACAGGCGGCTGCCATCCGTATTTTTCAAGCACTCTCGCGTATGAATAGCGCGCGTCTTCGTATCTGTCGTAAAATCTCGCCGGATCGGAATCCGCCCAGGCAAAGAAATTATCTCCGGCCGCGAGCAGGCCTTCCGGGTCGTTGGGAGCGTAATCAAGAAGCTGCTGCTGAAGGATTTTATTTGCCTTGTCGTAATTTAATAAATAATTTGTCTGCAGGTCAGCGTAATCCAAAACGCCTTTTTTATCCCTGGGATAGTATCGCAACAGTTCTTCATATTTTGATTCAGCAGGCAGATAGCGCCGCTGGTCCCTGAAAGCTTCAGCGTACTTATAGAACCATTCTTTCTTCCGATGCGTAACAAAAGCTTCATGAAACAGGGTATTCGCGCGCTGATACTCACCGGCAAAGATGCGCTCATAACCGCGTTTATAAATAGATTCCGCTTTTAGCGGAATATAAATAAATGTATACGCAAGATAAATAACAGATGCCGACAATGCCGCGATAACGGCGAATAACCGCAATACAGGCAGGAAGTTATGTACAAAAATATAGGCAAATCTTGATTTCTCGTCTTCCAGTTCCGCGCCGGTGCTTTTCTGAAAACTTTTGGGTACGACAATTTCTTTGCCCATAATCTCACTTGCGAGAGCGGCCATTTCTTTTGGATATGCGCCATTCACAAGGAGATTAATAACTTTGGACAACTGCTGAGGTATAAGCACCATTTCAGCAATCATTTCTTCGCAGGCCACCCTTAGATTGAGCGGATAACCGGACAGTGTTTTTAATATTGTATCTAAATCATCCTGGCTTAAGCGGATTTCTTCTACATCTTCAGGTTCCGGTTCCTGAGCTTCGGGTTTCTTTTTGCCGAACACTCCTTTTTTGGGTGCAGGCGGCGGCGCTGTTTTGGTTTTATTTTTATCTAATATTTCATCAAGCCCGTCGAGAGAAAAATCATCCGATCCAAAAACATTACCGGCATCTTCCGCCGGCGCAGGTGAAGCTGAGTCATCAGTTCCGCTGTCAATATCAATTGTGTCGGAAGAAAAGTCGTCGCCCAAATCACCAAGCTCCGGCAGTTCGCCGGGTTCGCCGTCAAGATTAAAATCAGCGCCGGGAAGCGCAGTATCATTCTGCGAAGAATCAATTTCCGGAAAATCCAGGTCTGGCAACGATGAATCAGAATCGGGAAAATCCAGATCAGGCAATGAACCGTCAAAAGGCGTTTCTTCAGGCGATGAATCAGATGACGGAAAGTCCAAATCGGGCAGAGAACCGTCAAAAGGCGTTTCTTCAGACGATGAGTCAGATGACGGAAAATCCAGATCAGGCAGAGAACCGTCAAAAGGAGTGTCTTCAGGCGATGCGTCAGATGACGGAAAATCCAAATCGGGCAGTGAACCGTCAATGGGCGTTTCATCATGCGGTGAATCAAAATCAGGAAAATCCATGTCCTGTAATGAACTATCCGCGCCCGCTGCGGATGCATTTGAGTCCGGAAAACCCAAGTCGGGAAGCGAGTCATCCAAGGAAAAGTCTTCATTGGATGATTCAGATGGAAAGTCCAGGTCGGGAAGCGAGTCGTCATCAGAGGGTAAACCCAGATCCGGCAGTGAGCCGTCAAAAGACATATCTCCTTCAGATGAATCAGATGGAAGGCCTAAATCAGGCAGTGAATCATCAATAGATAAATCCTGATCCAATGAGCCGGATTCAGGAGTCCCCAAATCGGGCATTTCATCCAATGGTTCAAGCTCAAAATCACCGCTGTCTTCCCCGCCAAAGCTTGCGCTTTTCCCGGTGTCAATATCAGGAAGCTCATCATCATTCGGTAAAGTCGCGTCATCTGAAATATTAAAAGCGCTGTCATCCAGAAGATTATCATCCGCAGCGGCTGGAACATCGCTGCCAAAATCACCTGTTCCAAAATCAACAGAACCCAGGTCTTCACTGCCGAAGTTATCAACTCCTAAATCACCTGTTCCCAAGTCTTCGCTGCCGAAGTCTCCGGTTCCAAAATCCCCGGTTCCAAAATCTTCACTGCCAAAATCTCCGGTTCCAAAGTCTTCCGCTCCAAAATCTCCTGACTCAGCGCCTTCTGGCTGAGATTCAGGGGAAACCATAGAAAAATCATCAGAAGATAACAGATCATCCGATGACGAATCAGAAGGCGCTTCATTTATATCATTGGACGATGCGCCGGATATTGGCTTTTCATCCGGCGGAGGTTCCGGCGTTATATCATCAGGAAGGGATTCTTCTTCCGCTGGCTGATCCGGCTGAGATTTACCAGGCAGAGAATTTAAAAAAGAATTTAAATCAAAGCCTCCGGAGCTTGTATCGGCGGTATTATTAGCGGAATTATCAGCAGGAGGAGGGGCTTCTTGACCGGAAAGATCAGATGGGGTAGGTTCATTGTCGGGGAGAGTTAATTCATCAAAGTGCGTATCTCTGGATAAAACATCATTTTTCTCATTTGCGATGTTATTAAATGAGTTTCTAAACTCTTTGAGCGCGCTTAATGACGGCATAAAACTCCGTTTTATGTTCAATTTAACCGCGCGGTTATACAGCCGCGGCGGGTTCAGGTTATCATATTAAGATAATCAATTATCGGCCGATAATTGTAAAGAATGTATGAAAACGATTAAGGCGTTTGTTCTTTTAGTCATGATTTCCGCCATCTCGTGGGCAGCGGATTGGGAAACTTATGAGCTAATTGATCGCTTGCTTACCCTTCCCGGACCGGGCGCTCCGGTAATTTTTGAAGATGCGGTAATATTTACCGCTTCTTCCGATGTGCGAAGGATAGGCGTGGCATTCGCTCATGAAAATTTTACCAATGTTTACTGGTACAGACATCTGTTAATACCGCAGGATCGCCTGTTTGCGCCAATACCGGAGGGGAAAAAAGAACCCGATCCATACATTGAGGCTGGTTTCCAGTTTCATATATTTGAAGTCCCAAAAAACATCAGAGAACTTGAATACAGGCTGATCATTAACGGTTTATGGACAATAGATCCAACAAACCCTAATACCCGCAGGGATCCGGTTTCTGGTATTTCATTATCGGTATTATCAATTCCGTACAGGGCAGTAAATCCCCATCCGTTAAACGGGCTGCCCAGTGGATTGGATTTTACATTCAAAGGGCCGCCGGGTGAAACCGTAACAGTGGCGGGGAATTTTAACAGTTGGGATCCCTTTATGTATGAATTAAAGGAAGGACCGGGAGGCATATACAGCATTAACATACCATTACCGTCGGGAACATACCAATATGTATTTTTCCACCGGGGACAGCGATATCTGGACCCGTACAATTCCAGCCGCATTTACTCCCGCGACGGCAGCGCCGCTTCCGTGATTATTATCCCTTAACTATCCATTCGCAAGTAATAAGCCGGTATATCCGCTGTAAGCGTAAATTTGACCCCATTTTTTCCTGCTTTTATTATGAATTATACCAAGCTTTATAAGGTGTTTTACGCTGCTAATAACAGTTGGTTTGGAAAGTCCTGTCCGTTTCATTATTTCCGAAACAGCCAGTATTGGTTTTTGCTTGAAAATCGTGAAAACCAGTTCTGCGGAACCGCGAGCGCGGCCTAAACCTGCTACTTTTTCATCGTCGGCTGTAAACAGATTTTTAATGTGAATTAAGGTCATTTTAGCGTCAATTGCGGTTTCAGCCGCGCCTTCAAGAAAAAAGTTAATCCATTTTTCCCAATCACCTGTCTTGCGCGGTTCTGAGAGCATTTCATAATAATAATCACGGTGCTGCTTAAAAAAAAGGCTTAAATAAAGGAAAGGCGAGCGTAAACATCCCTCAGCATATAAAAAAAGAGTAATAAGAAGCCGTCCCGTACGCCCGTTACCGTCAAGGAAGGGATGAATGGTTTCAAATTGCTGATGAATCAGCGCCGCTTTTACAAGCGGCGGAATTTTATTCTTATCGTGGATGAATTTTTCAAGATCGCTGATTAAATCAGAAATTCTATCAGGCGGAGGGGGAACAAAATGGGCGTTACCCGGTCTGCTGCCTCCAATCCAATTCTGTGTTCTGCGAAATTCTCCGGGAGTCTTATGCTGGCCCCTTGAATTCGTAAGAAGAATCTTATGAATTTCCTTGATAAGTCTCTGTGATAATGGAAACCCTTCGTTTATACGCTTCAGACCGTGACTTAACGCGGCTACATACGAAGATACTTCGGTAACATCATCTATAAATACGCCGGCAGTAGTACCCGCTTCATAACGCATTAGGTCGTCAAGAGTAGATTGAGTGCCTTCTATTTGGGAAGAAAGAACAGCTTCCTTGCGCACATACATATAATTAATAACAGCGAGATCGGGAACCGCCTCTACAACACCGTTTAGCTCTCCTATGGCCAGACTGGCTTCTCCCAGCAATTCGGTGATTTCCGACATATTTACCGGAGGTATGGGCGGCAGGGCATCTGGTAAATAAACATTGTATTGCTCACCATAAACAATTGAGGATTTTTCGAGTTTTCCATGTTGTTCCCTAAACATTTATCTATACCTGATAAATTTTACTTTACAAACCTTTACAAGTCAATAGAGAAAGTTAAAGATAATGGCTTAACCTTTACAAGCTAAAAAAGAAAGTTAAAGTTCATGGCTTAACTTTAACAAGCTGAAAAAGAAAGTAAAGGTTGACGGAAAGAAGGAGTAAATAACTACAAATTTTCACTGATTAAAAATAAAAAAACCTCCCGGGAAAAGGAGGTGAGGAAACCCGGGAGGCTGCTGAAATACGTCAGCCATAAAACAAGAGATGCTTAAATGTGTAGATGAGATTAGAAATACATATTTGCAGAATTCATCTAAACCGTATCATCAGTCTACTTATAAATTTAATAATTTATTACTCACTGGTCAAGTGCTTTCTTGCTCATTCCGGCGATTTATGGCATAATTTCCAGAATAAATAACCTTGTTTAAAAACTAATGCAATTTAAGTCATCAGCGTTGGTTTTTCTGACACGCCGGAACTTATGGAGAATAAATTTATGAGAAATAATGTGTTTAAAACCTTTCATTCGGGTCAGGCTGTCTTTTTTTTGATGCTTTTTATATGTTTTATTTTTGCCGCGGCAGTTTTAAAATTCGCTTCATCTGTAATTTTGCCTTTCACGATTGCCGCTTTATTATCATCCGCAATGTATCCATTGGTAAGAATTATGGATAAAATCAAGGTTCACCGTTATATTTCAATTTTCCTGGTGGTTATTATTATCGTTACCGGTTTATATGTCTTTGGAATGGTGCTTTTTTCATCAGGAAAGATGGTTGCAGCCCAATATCCCAAATATGAGTCCCGTTTAACCGAAATTTATATCTGGATAGCCAATGTATTTGAACTTCCGTATAATCAGGATATTTCTTTCGGAGCAAACCTCTGGGGTCAATTGGGTATACGTAATTGGGTGCGTGATTTTACTTTTTCGTTTTCCAATTCTGTTGTTAGTTTCGTTTCAGACGCGGTTATAGTGGTTCTCTTTGTCGTATTTATATTATTGGAAGCGAACCATTTCAAAGATAAACTTGACACAGCGTTTGAGAACCGGTCTGAACGAATTAACAAGATGGGCCATGATGTAATGTCGCAGGTTACCAGGTATTTAACAGCAAAATTCCTGATTTCCCTTGCTAATGGAATTATATTCGCGGTCAGTTTTTATTTTGTCGGATTGGAATTCGCATTTGTTTGGGGGGTCATTCAGTTTCTCTTTAATTTTATTCCCAATCTGGGCAGTATCGCGGCAGGCGTTGCCATATCATTTTTTGCATTGCTGCAGTTCTGGCCCGACCCTGCTCCGATTATCATTATCGTTTCCATTATCCTTTTTGTTAATTTAATCCTTTGTAATATCTTCGATCCAAAAATAATAGGCGACCATGTAGGAATATCCCCCCTGATGATTCTGGTTTCACTAGCGATATGGGGCTGGATTTGGGGGTTCGCCGGAATGGTTCTTGCGGTTCCCATGACAGTTATAATAAAAATTGTTTGTGAAAATATCCCGATTATGGAGCCGGTTTCCATAATATTGGGATCCAGGAAATCGGTTCAAGTAAAAAAATTGGAGAAAGAAAAACAAGAATCATAAAATGAGCATCCCATGTTATCCCGATTTTACGCTTTTGGATATCAATCTGAAAGAAAGCATGCATCCCCGTCTTTCTCTTACATCAGACGGCGTTTCGGAATTTACCTTTTCAAGCCTTTATCTTTTCAGAAAAAGGTACAATTACCGCATTTCGCTTGAACCGCAGCCAAGCCCGCATACTAACGGAAGTTACTCTTCCAATTTTACGTCTGATAAATCAAACGTCAGGTTTATCATTTCCGGCACTTTCGGCGGCAAATCATTTTTTATGACTCCGTGCGGCGCGCCTGGCGAAGAGATTCTAAATTCATTGTTTACAACCCACGATTTCTGGAAAAATATTTCTGAATCAGTTTTAGCTCCTGTAAGGGAAAGATTACAGGAGAACGGAATTATTTTTGAGGAAGACAGAAACAATTTTGATTATCTTTACTACCGCCACGATCTTTCGGAACTGGCAGGGAAAAAATATCATAAAAAGAAAAATCATGTAAATCATTTTTTAAGTGCTTATCCGGATCATGAGCAATATCCGATGAGTGCAGCTTTCGTTCCCGCCGCCATGGAAATTCTGGAGCAATGGCGATGCGATTCTCTTTTAAAGAACAGCGGACAGGACAATGATTACAACGCCGCCAGAGAAGCGCTGGAACTTTTCGATTCGCTTTCGTTAAAAGGCTCTATATTTTTTGTGAACAATAAACCCGCGGCCTTTTGTCTTGGCGAAAGCATTGCAAAAGGCAGGATGTTTGTAATTCACTTTGAAAAAGCGGTTGAAGAATACAAAGGCATTTATCAGTTTATGAATCAGGAGTTTGCGTCGTTTTTACCCGGTTTTTATACGTTTATAAACCGTGAACAGGATCTTGGAAACGAAGGGCTGCGCCAGGCAAAAATGACATACCGTCCCTGCGGCTATGTTAAAAAATATACCGGTAAATATTCTGCCGGGTTATGATGATGAAATTATTTCATTAACAGCATCAGTGTCGTAAAAAGGCACTGGTTTTCCGTATTCGACAATAAATCTTTCGTGTCCCTGGCCGTTAATCAGTATGCTGTCGCCGTCTTCCGCCATATCGATTGCTTTTTTTATGGCTTCAAATCTTGTCTGTCCTCCATGCAGTCCCTGCGGAAAAATTTTACGCTGTCTGGCAATTATTTCATCTACAGGTTCTGATGTGGGAGAAATATATGAAAATATTACAATATCCGCGTATATTCCGGCTATTCTTGCGGTATCATTCCGCGATTCTGATTTTCCGGAACTAATTCCCGTAACGGATATTATTTTTCCCTTTGTGATTTTTTTTAGCTCAATCAGCGCTGTTTCCAGCGATGCGGGATTATGCGCGTAATCTATATATACCGATGCGCCTTTCCTGGTTTTATTTACAAGTTCCATTCTGCCGTTAACTGTTTTCAGTTTTTTTAACATATTTACTGTTTGTTCAATATCTTTTTTGGGTATTACAGAAAGCGCAAAAGCCAGAGCGTTCATTGCGCTGTATATCTGGAATTCTCCCGTTAAATTAATTTCCGCGCTGTATTCCCTGCCAAAAACTTCAATTATAATTTTATAGCCTTTCTTCTTTTGCTTTATGTCTTTTATCTGAATTTCATTGTTTTGGGATGTTATGCCATATTTTATAATTTTTAATTTTTTATCTGATAATTTCCTGTTTATGTAACCAGACAGTTTTCCGGAATATTTATTATCGTTATTATAAACAGCTGTTTTACCTGATGATAATCTTGAAAAAAGTGAAAATTTGGCGTCAATATAATTTTTCATTGTTCCGTGTGTTATTAAATGATCTTCGCAGATATTTGACAAACCGCACGAAGTAAATTTTATTTCATCAATTCTGCTGCGAAATATTCCGTCAGAAGACGCTTCAATTACCAAATATTTAACGCCCGCGTGATATGACATATCCAATATTTTATGCAAAGTTATTGTATCGGGAGTGGTTAGTGGATTTATTCCCAGTATTTTATTTATTTCATTCTTTAATTTGCCGAATTTTTTATTTTCCGATAAAAAACCCATTGTCCCAAGAACCGCTGTCTCTTTGTATCCTGCCAAATTCAATAATTGCATGGTAAGGACAGCGATTGTTGTTTTGCCGTTTGTACCGGTTATCGCGAAGATAAATTCCGGCTGTTTTGGATAAAATATTTTCGCTGTTTTCGCCGCTGCGCTTTCCGGATTGTTTACCTTAAACAGCGGGATATTGTTTTGTTTCAGAAATACATGAATATCTTCCGGAATAACAGACCTTTTATCGCATACAATGGCTTTCGCGCCTTTACTTACAGCCTCTTTTGCATATTTAATGCCGTCTGTGTTATATCCTTTTACCGCGATAAAAATTTCGTTTTTATTAATGTTTTTTGAATTAAAGGATAATCCGGATATTTTAATTTTATTCCGGCATTTGTTTGAACATTCCTTGCTTGAGAAAATTTTTTCAAGGGGGAAACCTTCGCTGGATTGAGGCTCCAAATTATACATATTCAGCAGTATATTTCCGGTTTAACAATAATTCAAGGCAGTATTCACAGCTGGCTTATGCTTGTAATTATACTCATTATATATTATTCTATTAAGATATAGGTTGATTGTATAAAAAATGGAAAACGCTTTTCGTTCAGTAGAATTCTGGAAATCCGCCATAATGTCAATGCCGGATAATTCATTTTATGAACTTCTGCGAAGTGTATTCGGGAAAGCGAAAACTTCCTGCCAAAAACAACAGTTAATAAACGAACTTGAAACATTCCTGTTACGCGATGATATACAGAAAACAACCGCTTCCTACATCAGTAAAAACGACGCAAAAATTATCGCGGCGGTCGCCCTGTTCAGCGAACCTGTTCCCGGAGTGCTTGAAAATTTTTTCAGCGGCGAACTGAGTTACGCGCAGCTTCAGGATATAATTGTTAATCTTGAAGAAAGATTTATCCTGTACCGTTTCAGCGAAGAGAAAACAGGCGCCCCGGGTTCGCAGAAAGAAAGCCATCTTGCGCTTAACCCTGCGCTGAAACAGGTACTGCTGCCCTTTACAGAAGATTCAAGCGCACTGTTTTCCGCCTCAATGGAACCGGAACAAGCGCGGAAAAACGATACGGCTGCGGAGCCGCATACGCAGAAAATATTGTTAAATGACATAATTATCGCGGGTCTGTTTTCTTTTGTAACGCAGTCGGATCCGTTTTTCAGGGCGGAAGGCGTTATACGCAAACGGGTAGTCGCCGCGGCGAAAACCTGTTTTCCCGGCCTTGATTTAAAACTTGTCATTGGCAGCCTGCAGGTTCTCGGGTTATTTTATGTGGACGGCGAAAGGCTTGTTCCGGACAACCGTCAGTTCAGCGACTTTGCTTCCCTTAAGGCGCGGGAGCGGATGGAATACTGCGCCGCGTCACTGCTGGCCTGCGGTGAATTAAAATCCATGGCGGACATTTTACCGCCGCTGTTCAGAAGCAGGATAAAAGAGCTGGCTGGTTTTATTCACTGCTTTCTTGATTCACTTAACGCAGGACTGTTCTATCCGGAAAATACGCTGAAAAGATTATTGCTGGTTCTCAGGGTGAAAACTGGAGTAAACATGGCGGACAACCTGTTACTCGAAACTCTGGAAAAAACAGGCCTTTTGGCAGCAGCGCCGTCCGGGCTGAAAGGAACAGGCGCTGTCATGGCCAGGGCTGAAGAAAAAACAAACGCTAAAAAAAGTTATATCAGCATTGATTCAAGCCTTTCAGTTATTGTCAGTCCGGAAATTGGTTTGGCCAGCGCAATAAATCTTGCCGCTTTCCTGAACATTCGGGAGGCAGGCGATATTTTTCGTTTTGAACTTACCGAGGAATCTGTTATACGCTCTTTTGACAAGAATATGAGCGCTGATGACATTATTAAAATGTTAAGCGATCTTTGCGGCAGTGCAATTGATGAATCAATTGTTCAGGCGGTAAATGACTGGGAAAAGCTTTATAAAGAAGTATCGCTTGTTAAGGGAGTAATATTAAATCTTTCAGAGAACTGGCGCTATCTTGCGAAAACCAGGCCGCTGAAAAATTTAATTCTCGAAACAGCCGCGCCGGGTCTTTATCTGCTGCCTGAAAACGCAATGAATGAGGCTGAAAGCGCCCTTCGAAGCGCGGGAGTGCAAATAATCGCACGCCGCCAGATTAAAACAGGAAATGTTACATCGTATAACAATTATTTCCCTCCGCTTAACTCGCGCGAAGTCTCGCCAGGCAAATATTCATTTAAAACAAGGGGAGCGGTTATAAATGAGAACGCCGCCGCCGCACTGACAGATAACTTTCACGCAGTACTGAAAAAAATACCCCTGGGTAAAACGGAACAGGCTGAACTAACCGCCAGAATTGACAAGCGGCTGATTCTCTGTGAAACGCAATTAAAGGACGCCAGCTTCCGTTATGAGAAACTTGAAGCCCGCCACATGGATTACGCGGGAAAGCAAAACATAGCGAAACAGGCCATAGCGCAGCAGTCGCCTGTTGAAATTGTTCTGCCGTGCACCGGAGATACTGAAGAACGGTTTTTCGGCGTTCCGACGGCGCTGGAAAAAGAAGGCGGAGAATTAATACTGATCGTTGATTTAACTGCGGCGGGAAGCAAACAGCCGCCCGCGCCGGATCAAAAAAACCATGAAGCAATGATAAGACGCGTGCCGCTCGGCAGGATAAGCCTTTTGCGGCGGATTAAAAAATCAATATTTATTTAAAAACCATTTGTGAATCTTAGGAGGGAATAATGCCATTACTGCCATTTACGCCATTTAACGCACCGGAAAGCCAGCCGGCGGAAATAAGTCAGGCAAAACTTGCGGTTCTTATTGACGCCGACAATACCAAACCGGCTATTATAGAAGGGCTTTTAAACGAAGTAGCGAAATACGGAATAGCCAGCGTTAAGCGAATCTACGGCGACTGGACCAACACCAATCTCCGTTCATGGAAGGACAGACTATTGGAACATGCCATTCAGCCAATCCAGCAATTTTCGTATACAACCGGAAAAAACGCGACAGACTCGGCGATGATCATTGACGCAATGGATCTTTTATATAGCGAAAAACTGGACGGCTTTTGCATAGTATCAAGCGATTCCGATTTTACGCGCCTCGCCGCGCGGTTGCGTGAAAGCGGCCGCATCGTCTACGGTTTCGGAGAGAAAAAAACGCCGCGGGCATTTGTATCAGTCTGCGATAAATTCATTTACACGGAAATACTGAATGACGCTCATGAAGAGCCTGAAGATGAAGAAAGCCGCCCGTCTGTTAAACCAAAAAAGGAATTCAAGGTTGACCGTAAACTGCTGAAACTGTTACACGACGCGGTAGACGACATCGCAGAAGAATCAGGCTGGGCTTACCTTGGCGGCGTTGGACAAAAAATCAACAACCGCTCCACCGATTTTGATCCACGCAATTACGGTTTTAAAAAACTGGGCGACATGTTCCGCGCCATTCCGCAGTTTGAAATGGAAGAACGCCCCCGCGCAAACAGCGCCGCCAGATTGTTATATATAAGATGGAAGAAAAAAAGATAACGCAGCGTAAAACAAACAATACAGATTGAATGTAAATCCCGACTCTATTTAAAGAAACTAAACTTGCCGAACTTGTGCAGTTTACCATTGGTACGTTTGGTGGTTTCATCAATATTTTTAAAAATGAACGCGGCAAAGGCGGCTTCGTTTCCGGTATCAGAGGAAGAAAAACCTGCGGTGACATACTGTTCTCTGTGAGCGGCGGCCAAAAGACCATGAGTAAGGGCGCGAAATGACGCAAGCGATGAAGGCCCCAGAATGTCCTGGGCATCGTCCTTGCTTCCGCTGCTGCCTGAAATATCAGAGTATACAAGAGCCAGAGTTCCCCGCTGTCTGCTGGAAAAAATGGACGCCAATTCCTTAACAAGGAAGAACCATCCTTTAATGTGATCGTTAATCATTATTTCAATGTCTGCCAGGGGAAGTTCCGCAGCGCTGCTGCGGATGGAGGGAGGCGAACAGATAAGAAGCGCTTCATCAATATGATCCATACGGTTTTCAGCGGCCAATACAAGAGTCCGCGCGGAAATAGGGCTGGAAGGGTTCCAGTCCAAAGCTATGCGTTTTTCATTTGTCACAGCGGTATTTTTTGGCGTTCCTGCGAATCTGTTCGGTATCAGCGCGACCGAAAAGCGTTCAACCCGCCTCAGCGTTTCAGCTTCTACAGCCCGGCTGATAGCGGATTCATTTCCCGCGATGAAAATTCCTCTGGTCATGGATTCATTGTATATTAAAGAATTATTTCTTTCAATACCTGTTGATTTGCCCGTTTTTACTCCCTTACAGGTTATTTTTTTAATTTATCATGTATTTTTAGCGCAAATTTCACAATGGATGATTCCATTCTTTTTGATACTTTTTCCAAAGATTTAATAATTTGAATATGCTGAGGGCAGCGCGTCTCACATTCGCCGCATTTCCTGCAATTACCAGCCGCGTAATTAATTCTGGGATCATTTATTCCAGTGCTTGTTAAATATTGCTGAACGCCCACGTACATCCCGGCTGTATAGGATACATTATACGACATGAAACATCCGGGAATATTTACATTATGAGGACATGGCATGCAGTAATTACAGCCTGTGCATGGTATTTTAAAGGAATCGCTGAATATTTTTATAACAGATTCATAAACATCAGACTCCTCTTTACTTAACATATCCGCGAATGATTCATCCGCAATTCTGATATTTTCTTCCAGTTGTGAAGAAGAATTCATGCTGGATAACACAACTGCGACTTCCTTTTGATTCCAAAGCCATCTTAACGCCCATGCCGCCGGCGTGTAAGCGCTGTTTGCTGATCTAAACGCTTTAACAACCGCAGATGGCAGCCCTGCCGCCAGTCTTCCTCCAAGCAGAGGCTCCATTACAAAAACAGGAATTCCTTTATCATACGCTTTTTTTAATCCTGACATTCCCGCCTGGTAGTTTATATTTATATAATTGTATTGTATCTGGCAAAAATCCCAGTCATGCGCTTCCAGCAGCTGAAAAAACTCATTTTGTTTTCCGTGAAATGAAAATCCGGCATTTTTAATTTGCCCGGATCTCTTTTTTTCCTCAATCCATTTTTCAATGCCAATATCACACAGTGTTTTCCATAATCCCGTATCAGAAAGATTATGTAAAAGATAATAATCAATATAATCCGTTTGCAGCCGTTCAAGCTGAGTATTCAAAAAAGTGTTAAAGTCCCTGTATTTTCTGAATTTAACCAAAGGAAGTTTCGTAGCGATAAATATTTTATCCCGTAAGTTGTTGTTTTTAACAATCCGTCCCAAAACATCTTCGCTGCCGCCGTAGGTAAAAGCGGTATCAAAATAATTAACTCCGTTCTGAACGGCTTTTAATACCAGCTGTTCAGTTTTTTCCGCGTCAATTTGGCTGATATTTTTCCCGGGAAACCGCATACAGCCGAATCCAAGTATTGATAAATTATTGCCTGATTTTTTATCTTTATAATATTTCATAATAAAATTTATTCTATATCAAATACTGTATTTTGTCCTGCCGGGGAAGTTACTGCGACATTGACACATAAATTATTAACTGCAATACTAAAACGGTTATCATGAATGAATACGCGGATGGAGATACATACATAACCCGGCTTTCCGCCTGGGCGCCGGGAATTACCGCCTCCGGTGAATGGGATGAATGGGCTCATGGCAAGCGTAACATTTTATATGAACAGAAAGCGCCGGAACTTTCATATACCGATTCCGCTTTCCGCCGCCGTTTAAGCCAGATTTCCAGAATGACAATACAGGTTATCCATGATCTTTTGCCTGTGGATGAAAATACAAAAATACTTTTTTTCTCTTTCCGGGGAGAGCTTGCAAGGGAGTATCAGATTTTTAAAATGTACACGGAAGAAGGAGAATTAAGTCCGGCTGCATTTTCGCTGTCCGGCTTTAATACTCCTGCAGCGCTTGCCTGTATCGCATTTAGTCTTAAGGGAGGATACTCAGCGATGTATCCCGCTAAAAATTCATTTTTAGCATGTATTAAAGCCGCGCAGTCAGCCCTTCATTCCGGCAAAGCAAAAGATATTGTTTTAGTATATGCCGATGAGAATATACCGCCTGATTGCGAATTTTTTTTTACAGGTAAACCCGCGCCTACAGCGAAATTTCCAGTACCGGCGGCTTTCGGCATTCTTTTATCACGGAACTCACAAACTCAATCTGTTTCCCTTTCTTCGCTTAATGCAGAGGAAGACAGCCCTCTTTCTTTTCTGAAGCGGATTCTTCTGTGCGGGAAGATTCATGTTACATGCTAATCAGGGAATGAAATTCATCTCATATCCTTGATTTCCAAATCAAGTAATTTACACTCAACTGGTATAACTGATTTTTATGTCCATGTTTTAATGCAAATTCTAAAAGCTCAATATCGTTAAATATTTTACTTTGATTATATAATTTAATCATGTCAAATCTGCCAGTTGATTGCCCAAGTAAAACATCTTTTTCTTCGATAGTATCCGCTGAATACCATTTATCCATGTATTCATTGTCTTTTCCTGTAACGAATTTCTCTTTGCTGATTAAAGTATTTGTTAAAATATATTTATAATCATTGGGATAATGAGTTTTAATAAATTCATCAGAACTCTTTCAGCGCAGTAATTTCATATAACGTAATTGTCTGTAAATGACAAATTAGGGAGGAAAGCAGGCAGGGAAATAATTAGGGGGATGATCAAACGCAGCGTCCCAGAATCAGACTGACATTGCATCCGCCAAAACCAAAGTTGTTACTCATGCAGAAAGACGGCGTTTCATTGCTGCCGTGTCTGACAGGGATAAAGGGCATTTCTTCGTCATTTACGCCGTCCCAGCAGTGCACTGGAAGGCCTCTCTGTTCATTTAAAACCATCCAGCAAATCGCGGCTTCTATGGCTCCGGCGGCGCCAAGGGTATGGCCTGTGATTGGTTTAGTTGAACTAACCGGGGGGAAGGGAGGATAACCTGCGCCAAATACGGTTCTCATGGCATTGTTCTCCGCTTTGTCATTCAGGGCTGTTCCCGTGCCGTGCAGATTCACGTATCCGATTTCACCGCTGTTTATTCCGGCGTCAAGGAGTGCGGCGTTCATTGCTTTTGCGGGACCCGCTCCATCGGCTCCCGGCGCAGTCATGTGATACGCATCAGCGCTTTCTCCTGCACCTGAAAGTTCAACATTGGAATTTTTATCTGATTCAAGAAGAAAAAAAGCCACTCCTTCGCCAAGATTGATTCCCTTGCGGTTTTTGCTGAATGGATTGGTAAGGGTGTCCGAAACGGCTTCCAGCGCACTGAAACCCGCGATAACAGCGTTCGTAACAACATCAGCGCCGCCCGCGATAACCGCTTCGCATTGGCCGGATTGTATCAGTTCTGCGGCGCGAACGATGGCGCTTGCCCCGGAAGCGCAGGCGGCGGCGACAGTAAAGGAGGGACCGCGGATGCCGAACTTTTGAGTAATAAATTCAACAGAAAATGAAGCGCTGGGAAAATTCAAATTATTGGCATCAATATTCCGCGCCAGAAAAGCGGCTTCAGAACCTATATCGCAGGAGCCAAGACAAACGCCTATATTATCATGACCGTATTTTATAATGGCTTTCTCAATAACAGGCCGCATTTGTTCCAGCGCCGCGTTTATAATACGGATTATTTTTATTGCGCCTGCGTAAACCAATGGTTCAGGCAGAATTACATCGGGTAACTCCTTTGTAACAAGTCCGAGAGGGGATTTAACGCCGCAGGGATTTCCATCAGGCTCAAAGTGCGATGGTTCACATATCGAAGATTTATGATCATATATTACTAACCCGCCCTGATAACCGGAAAGACAGGATTCATACAGCTCATTCCTGTTCTGCCCTGCGCAGCAAATAAGAGCGGGAGCGGACATATATATCTTTTTGATCATTCATGCCCCATTATCGCGTTCCATCCAAAAATCATGGAAATTATACCACTGGAAGGGATGAGCCTTGCTGTATTTTTCCAGTAATTCAACAAATGAAAAAGCAAGAAGAGATGTTCTTTTTATCCTTTCACTCCGCTGACAATCAAAAGAGAGAGGACTTTTATGAACATGCATATTGTATTTAGGTTTTATTGACAGATCTCCGCGGCGCAGTCCAAAGACAAAATAAACAGGCGCTTTTAATAAAGACATCAAATAAAAAATTCCGTAAGAGAAAGGCGCTTCTTTTCCAAGAAAAGGTATCATTATATTTCTCCCGTCCACAGATGTTCTGTCCGCGGCGCTCAGCACAAGTCCCCCCGAAGCAATTCTTTCTTCAAGAAGAACTGCCGTTTGAGAGCCTATATCTTCCGGAAAAATTAGCTCCATATTTGCACGCGGATTAAGTTCGTTTAGTATGCGGCTGAAATTCGGATTTACTTTCATGTCCATAATCGCGGTAACAGGAATTTTTCGCGACACCCCGGTCCGGCCGAGATTTAAAAGTCCCTGTAAAAGCATCGCGTTTCCAAGATGGGAAAATAAAAGTATGGCTCCTTTCCCCGCTTCCAGTCCGCTGATAAGTTCCTTTATGTCATCATCCTGAAAATAAATATCATTAAAGGAAAACTTCCCGCCCCATGCCTGAAGCTTTTCCAGCACTGAAAGAGAAAATGAAATGATATGCCTTAACGGCCCAAACCTGGAACGGCATTTTTTTTCAAGCTTTGGATCATCAACAAGAAGGGCGGCTTTTTGCAGGAAACGGCTTGATTCAGTTCTTCCCCTTCTTGAAAAAAGAAAATAAAAAAATCCGACAGGAAACGCGATAATACCCAGAACAACTACAGGCAGGCTCCAGAATAAAATTAAAAGAAATTTTAACTGCCAGTACCCTGCGGCTTCTTCCCTGTGCTCAGACCAGTGCAGCGGAGCTTCCTTTATATTTTTTTCAGTTTCTGTTTTTTGCATGATAATGCCTGTCAGTATATACGAAATAAAATTTTCACTCAATGAACGAATGAATACGCGGCAAGGAAATCAATTTTCAATAATATTCAAAACAGACAAAATGTTCTCGGATTCAAGTAAACAATCAAACATGAGTTTGGACACAGGGCGTTTGGAAGCCGATT